>JBFMFJ010000027.1:0-17135 GCA_040752235.1 Candidatus Zixiibacteriota bacterium
CGTCGGCCCGAAATGGAAGCGTTATGGATCCGCCCCGAAAATCCCGCTTGAAGAAAATAATACTTTTACTGTCGAGCTGGGCATTGAACTGGAAGGTATCGGATATGTCGGGCTTGAAGAAGACCTGGTTGTTACACCCAATGGAGGCAAATTCCTATGTCCAAGACAAACCGAATTGATCGTAATATAAATTTATCTGTCGCCATTATTCTTATTATTGCGCTTGTCGTCGGCTGCGGAGCTCCGCCTCGAAAAATAACCAAAGTCATGCCAACGGAATGTACTCCGACCAACCTGACTATCATGCCCAACGACCGGCAACTTTATCTCAAGTGGGATACCAACTGCCCCGACAGTATCCTGCTTTCGGGTTATTATGTCTATCTTTCGAATAAACCGCTCTATGAAAAATACGGTCAGAGCAATCCGCCCGGCTCGGTTAAACCTTTCAACGAAGCGGTCTATCCCGGCGACACCGACCCCGAAGACAAATTCGAGACCATGACCATAGAAAATCTCGATAACGGCGTTGAATACTTTGTCTCAGTCAGAACCGTGTTTGCCGATCAGACGATATCCATGTCATCAAATGAAGTCGGCATTATTTGCCGTCCTGAGGGTGAATTCGATCTCGCCTTTCGGTATAGTGAATTGAATGACGGATTTTCATTTGCATTGGGCACCGCCGTCCGAGCCGATGGCGAAGAAAACGATCTTTACTTCTACAGCAAGGATAATGTCGATTACATCGCCTCACCTCACCGCCTGAACGGATTCCTGAGAAAATCAGATTTCTTTTCGCTGGGGAAAACGACCAACATTTATCAGTACCCGGAATTCAAACTGGACATCCCCCCTGTCGAGAAAATGCCGGTCCGTGAGGGTGAATCATATCTGGTCAAAACGGCCGAGGGAAATTTCGCCAAGTTGAGAATTGAAAACATCGCCGGCGAGGGCAAAAGTCGAAGCATGAAAATTCGCTTTATTTACCAGACAATCCCGGGACTGATGCGTTTCTAGTACGGCTGCGGGTTTAGATTTTGGGAATGCAGAGATTTGAATATTCAGATCGATAACAAAGACAGCAAACTGGCTTTGTGGCTTATCCTGGCGGTTGGCGCCGCGGTTCGAATTGTCACAGCTCTTATTTCCGAGAACATCAATCATCCTGATGAAATCTTCCAGGTTCTTGAGCAGGCGCACCGAGTTGTTTTCGGATACGGCATAATTCCATGGGAGTACCGTCTGGCGGCTCGGACCTGGCTCGTACCCGGAATTATGACCATCTTTCTTTATCCCTTCAAAATTCTGGGGCTTGATAATCCCCACATATATATTCCCGGCATCAAAATAATCATGTCCCTGATTTCTCTTTCTATCGTGGTTTCGTCCTATTATATCGGGAAAAAACTGGTATCCCATCGTGCAGGGCTGTGGGCCGCCTTTTTCAGCGCCGTCTGGTACGAGATTATTTACTTTTCAATCAGGCCGATGAGTGAAGTCTGGGCGGCAACATTCTTCATGGCCGCGATGGCACTGGCCTTAAACGGCACCTCTCGCCGCATTTTGATAACGGCCGGATTTCTTGCCGTCATGAGTGTGGCGGTACGTATCAACTATATCCCGGCGGTTGCCGTCCTGATTTTCATGGTCGGACACAAAATGGACTCAACATCGAAAATCAATCTCCTGATCGGCCTTGCCGCCGGTATCGTCTTCGTGGGCATTTTCGAGACAATCACTCTGGGCGTTCCGTTTATATCTTATATCCATTACTACCATTACAATCAAACCTTTTTCATGACCGGCCCCTTTGGATCAATTTTCAGTTACCAGTATGTCATGTTTCTTGGTTATGCCTCCCTTTTCGTGTACTGGCTGATTATCGCTGCCGGATTTCTTTACTGGAAAGAAAACAAATTGCTGTTATTCATGGTCATGGTAATGCTGATCTCGCATATTATTCTCCCCGCCCATGTTTATCAGGTGCATTATCGTCATATCTATGTTTTAATTCCGATTCTGATGATTATTGCCGGTATCATGACGGACAAATTAATCTCCCGGCTTAAAAACTTCATCCCTCTATATCCCCTGGTTGCGATATTGTTTCTCGGCCTTTCGGCAACCGGTGCCATGGCCGCCCTCCCGAGGCAAAAAGAAGTCTATAACGAGAAAATATTACCGGTTTATAATCAAAACATTTTTCAGAAAAACGGCCGCCTGTTGGCCTACCTTTATTTATACGATCTCGATAATGTCCATTCCGTTTATGACAACGCCGGGGAATGGTTTTACGGAGGGGGGTATTATTACCTGCATAAAAATGTGCCGCTGTACCTGAAAAATACCCCGCCCCCATCGTCAAAACATGTCAGCCACATGCTCTCGCAAAATCTTCTGGTGATAGCGAGCGGTATCAGGTTTAATAAGTCATTCGGCGAATTCCATCTGCATATAAGAGACGATTCGAATTATATATACCCGATCGATTCCGCATACAATTACTATATTCCCCAGCCGGGTATCGATGATACTCTCATTATAAAGTAGAAACAGGTATGGTTTTTAATTCCGGCATCGCCGGACAGGCAAAAATATAAACTTGCATAAATGCGAATTCTTCGTAAATTTAAGTGAATTTGCCTCACAGGGTATTCATACACACCGTGCCACAAGGAGTTATTTATGATAACATGGAAATCAATCCCTGCAATTCTGATTCTATTATTTGCCTGTTCAACTTCATGGGCCTTTTATACCGGCGAGGATGCAGCGCCGTCGTATCAACCAAACAGCCTGATAATTAAATTCAAGGATACACAGATTCCGCGGATAAATGCCGGAAAACAAGGCACGACTACAGGTCTGAAGGCGGCCGATGCCTTGAATGTCCGATATAATGTGACCGGTATTTCGCCCCTTTTGGCAAAAAGCGCACAATCGGCATCGGCTGAAAAATTCGGGGCCGTCTATATTTTAACGGTCCGTGATGGCGCCGACCTGAATGAATTGCAAAATGCTTATGCGCAACTTCTCGAGGTTGAGTATGCGGAGATCAATCAGATTGTCGAACTCCATACCCAACCCGATGATTCCCTGTATCAATACCAATGGAGCCTGAACAATACCGGCCAGCCGCATTATCATGTCGTCAGAAATTACGGCAGCTACAACGACGAATTGGTGCTGGTCAGCGGTCTTCCCGATGCCGACATCGATGCCGGCGAGATTTTCGAAAATCCGCCCGATCGAACTGTCACCGTCGTCGTCGCCATAATAGATACCGGCGTCGATCTCGTCCACCCGGACCTGATCGATCATATATGGATCAATCCTGGGGAAATCCCCGGCAACGGTTATGACGACGACCACAACGGATATATTGATGATGTCAACGGATGGGATTTCGCATCTTCCAGTGATCCTCTCGATCCCGGCGACAATGATCCGACCGATGAATTCGGGCACGGCACGCACTGTTCCGGGATTATCGCCGCCACGGCGAATAATATTATCGGCATGGCCGGTATCGGGCAGGATTGCCGTATAATGGGTCTCAAGTTCGACCCTCTCCCTCTTGTCTCAAGAATCGCCGGAGCCATTATCTATGCCGCCGACAACGGCGCCGAGGTGATCAATATGAGTTTCGGGTATAATTATCGAAGCGATCTGATAGAAGATGCCATCAATTATGCCCACGATAAAGGTGTTATCATGTGTGCCTCGGCGGGTAATGAGGGCACATACAGCATTGTCTATCCCGCCGCTTATGATGCCACCATTACCGTCGGCGCCTCCAATGATTCCGACCTGGTCGCCACCTTTTCCTCCTATGGTGAGCACCTTGATGTCGCCGCGCCCGGATTATCCATATTGTCACTTCGGGCCGGAGAAACCGATATGTATGCCTCGAGCTATCCTTATGAACCCAAAGTGCACATTGTGGATTCCATCTACTATATGGCCAGCGGGACAAGCATGTCGACACCCCATGTCGTCGGCACCGCGGCCGTTCTCAGATCAATATCCCCCGGTATCAGCGCGGACAGGGTAAAACAAATATTGCATGAAACCGCCGATGACATCGTTGACCCGTACGGCGTCGGCTGGAATCTGGTTGGTTTCGACCAGTACAGCGGCTATGGGCGGGTGAACCTGTTCAGGGCCGTGCAGGCCCTTCCGAAAGTCCGCGCCAGGATAACCGCACCTGCGTACAACGAAATATTCTCCGGCAATGTGGATATCCGGGGTAGCGCCGACGGCGACGATTTTACCGGCTATACGCTGGAAGCAGGCTCGGGAGACGATCCGGAGGTATGGACAACATTACATAACTCAACCGATTCGGTTACCGATGGAACGCTTGTCCTATGGAATACCATCGGTTTTAGCGGACGTTATACTCTTCGGCTGACTGTCGGGAACGAAAACGTATCATACGTTTCATTCTTTATCGCCAATGACACGCAGGCGGTTATTACATCTCCTTCCGCAAGCCAAACTATCTCGAATTTTGTATCGGTCAGGGGGACCGCTGCGGCATCGACCTTCAGCCACGCCGTTATGGAGTACAAGCCGGAAGGCTCACCCAACGCCTGGATTGCCATAGATACTTTCACCGTGCCGGTATTTGATGATATTCTCGGCGGGTGGTTTCTCGAAGGCATCCCGACCGGGAATTATGATCTCCGGCTTTCCCTCTATTCCTATGGCGACCTGCTTTCTGCCGATACTGTTACCGTGACGGTTCAATCCATATTCGAAACCGATCGCGCCTGGAAAGCCAATCTGGCGGCCTATCCGACAATTGTCACAACTTACTGCGATTTCGATAATGACGGCTCCAATGAAATCCTGACCGGGACATCCTCCGAGATTATGGTTTTCAATCCCGACGGCACTGCCAAAACCGAAGGCATGCCGGATTTCCCGCAAAACAACTATATGATACCGATCGCCGTCGGCAATCTTGACGGTGATGGTGTCGATGATATCATCGCGGTGGGCTATGATCCTCCGAAAGTCTATTGCTATCGTTCTTCCGAAGGGAGCACCGTAAATTACCTCGGCATATTTCCGCCGATCGGGAATTTTTACCGTTCCGAACATGAATTTCCGAAGGTGATGCTAAAGGACATCGACAGCGACGGACGTGATGAGATCCATGTTTTTGTCTATAACGGTCTTCTCTCGCAAACCTTTCTCTTCGAGTCCAACGGCGAGCTGATCAGAAACTTCCTCTATTATTCGGAGTCGATTCTCCTCGACCTCAACGGTGACGGCATCGATGAATTGTATGCTTCCAACCGGAATTTCGGCATGATAAGACAAATTGAATATGCCACCGGTAACACCGTGGATAGCCTCCTTATAGACATGAATGGAAGTAATTTCGAATGCACCGGAATGTCGGGATACGATATCGATAATGACGATCAATATGAACTTATTATTTCCGGTTATTATGATGATTACGGATACTGGGTATATGCATTTGATGGAGGCCTGAACCTGATTCCCGGCTGGCCGCATGATATGGGGGTTGATGCGTACGAAGTACCGACCGATCCTATTTTCGCGGATATGGACGGTGATTCCGAGGCGGAGTACCTGGCGACATTTTTCGACATCAGCAACAGCTATGTTCTGGCCTGGAATCTCGACGGGTCATCATTCCTGCCATCAAGCCCCAACGGCACCTTTGTCTCGACACCGGAACCGAGTGTCCTGAATATGCTTCTCCTGGCCGACATGAACGGCGACGGCAGCCCCGATGTCGTGGCCTGCGCCAATAATGACATGTTCAACACCTATGAGCCGCAGCGCATCTATGCCTGGGATACTGAGGGACGGCAACTGGATGGCTTTCCCCTGATTATATCGACCGGAACATTCACCAGTGACCGCTTCACGCCGTCAGTCGGTGATATCGACGGCGACGGCAATGTCGATTTGATTATCACTACACCCGACAGCGTTCAGATTTTCGTCAATTATCCCGGAGCTTCCTTTGATATCTGCAGCAATCCTGCCCCCTTCTGGAGATACAGCCGCAAAATGAACAACTGCGCCCCGCTTCCTTCCGATTGCGGCTCCACCGATGTAGCCGATAATGACAGCCGATTGCTCCCTGAGTCATTCAGCCTTTCCCAGAATTACCCCAATCCGTTCAATCCGGCCACCACCATCGAATACGCCCTGCCGCAGAAAACTCATGTCGATATCTCTGTCTATAATATTCTGGGACAAAACATTACCACACTGATCGATGAGATTCAATCTGCGGGAAGATATTCCACAGTCTGGAACGGCCGCGACCGGCAGGGTCGAATGTCGCCGTCAGGCATATATTTTTATCGTATCAAAGCGGGCGATTACGATGAATCCAGGAAAATGCTTCTGCTGAAATAAATTAACTCGCAAAGGGCCGGTAACAACCTACCTCCGGCCCTTTTCAATCAGGTCAATTCACAGGTTTTTCCGGAAAAATTCCTCTCTTGACACTATCAGGGGATTGAATATATTAAATTAACTGACCGAAAATACGAAGATTTCTCTGCCGCGTGCTATTACGACCGAGATTCTGACTGCTACGGAATCCTTAATACATACTTCCGCCAGGATTTGATTTAAATATAAATATATTAGATATCTCTTGGAACCACCTCAAGTAAGGAGAGACCAAATGGGCGGGAGAAACCATTTGTCAGGGCGAATTCCTCTTTTCGCCGCCATCACCGCAATTTCTCTGCTGTTTCTCATATTTGCCGCCGGATTCAACTCATCCGCCGCCGGTACAAGCAGCAAAGAATCATCAGCCGAACCCCTCTGGATTTTTGATTCCGATCTCGATGTAAGAAACGTCGCCACCGCTGACCTCAACAGCGATGGCGTCGCCGATGTCATTGCTTCAGAATACAATAATACCTACTACGGCAATATTTCTTATGTCTATGCCATTGACGGCAAGACCGGTATCGAAATTTGGAATTATCAGGTTGATGACGGCATCCGCTCAATGACCATCGCCGATTTGACTAATGACGGCGTAATGGATGTTATTGCCGGCGCTTCCTATGATGGCGGCAACACGCCCGACGGGCGCGTCCATGCCATCAATGGCCTGGACGGCTCCAGGCTGTGGGTGTTCAACAATGGAACCACCAACAATGCTGTGACGACTGGTAATTTCAATGGTGATGAATTCACCGATGTCGCCGTCGGCTGTTTTGACGATTACGTATACGCCATCAACGGGCGCAATGGCGCCCAGCTCTGGGCCAGGTCGATCGGGAGTCTCTGGATTAACGCCGTCGCCGCCGGCGATGTCGATGATGACGGTATCGATGATGTTGCCTATGCCCATGAGTATCTGACCGGCTATTCGAATTATATCGGTGTTCTGGACGGCAACGACGGATCCGATATCTGGGGTCTTACGGTACCATATCTCGGCATGGATGTTATCATTGATGACATCGACGAGGATGGAACCCTCGAGGCTATTTTCGGCGGCATATATGACGATAATCACGGCGAAGTGTTTGTGCGCACTGCCATCGATGGTACCCTCGAATGGGTCTTCAACCTGGGCAATGTTGATCACTCGAATGGTGACATAATTATAAGATCCTTTAACCTCGATGAAGATACCGATCTTGATCTTATTGTCGGTACCTATCTCGGCAATCATCGTATCTATGCTTTCGACGGTGAATCTGATGCCACTATGTGGATTTCCGATTCGCTGGACGGCAATGTCAAAGACCTTGCTTTCGGCGATGTCACCGGCGAAAAAGATATCGATGTCGTCGCCGCGACCTCCGACAGGATTGAAGTTGTCAGCGGCGTCGACGGCACCAAATGGTGGTACTACGCCGTCAATGGCAATATGAGCGGTGTCGGTTGCGCCGATTTCGATGAGGATGAAATAATGGAGGTCGCTGCCGGGGGCGGCGCCGATCATGTCGGAACCGATCCCGGAAAAACCGTCTGGGCATTACGAACAGTACAATCACCTGTTTTATGGGAATACGTCTTCGGTGAATACGGCAACGGCGTTGCCGTGGGCGACATGAACGGCGACGGATTCGACGACCCGGTCGCGGTCTGCTCGATCGATGACCAGGCAATTGCCGTCAATGGCGAGACCGGCACCGAGCTCTGGCGTTGGACCGGGACAGAAAATCTGTATGCCGTAACCACGGGCGATTATGACAATGATGGTACAGCGGACGCCGCGGTCGGCGGTTATGATGCGACGGTGACGGCGATTTACGGGAAAACCGGTACGGCTATATGGCAGTTCACGACACCATCCTCTCAGATATATCGCAAATGTCTGGCCTCGGCGGACCTGAACGGTGACGGTGCTGATGAAGTGATTGCGGGAAGTGATGACGCCAGGGTCTATGCCATCCAGACCGATGCCAAAAGCGAATTCTGGTCGGTCGGCGTCGGCGCGGCCGTCAATGATATCGAGCTGGGCCAGGCCAACAGCGGCCCGCTTGATGTTTATGTCGCCGTGGGCGGCGGAACATACGGCAAGAAAGTCGTCTGTATCGACGGCTCCAATGGTACTGTATTATGGGAGGCGCCCTGCCCGGAATCGGTCGAACATATTGCTGTCGGCGATGTCAATGATGACGGCGTTCCCGATGTCGCCGCCGCAATCACGCCCTTTTCAAAACAGGTGGTGATGATTGACGGCGCTACACAGGGCACTATCTGGACACAACCGGTCGATATCGCCTCGAACGTCCAGAGTATTGATTGCGGCGACCTCGACGGTGACAAGAACCCCGATGTAGTTGTCCCCGGCGGTTCCACCGATCGTAAGGTCCACGCTCTGAGCGCCATTGATGGACATGAATTATGGAGTTTTGAAACCGGCGGAGAAGTTAATTGCGTCATGGTTTATGATGTCAACCTCGATGACTATAATGAGGTCATCGCCGGCTCCGACGACCAGAACGTTTATGTTCTCAACGGAATGACGGGCGAGTTGATCTGGAGTTACAGTTGCGCCGATGATGTCATGGATGTCGATGTGGGCGATATCAGCGGTGATGATCTGCCTAATATTACCTGTGTCACTTTCGGCTCCAGCGGCATCATCTATGCCTTTAAATCGCTGGCAACCGCCCCGACTTTCGTCTGCGGCGATGCCAACGGGAGCGAAAGCGTCAATCTTCTCGATGTCACTTTCCTGATTACTTATCTTTATCACGGCGGGGCTGCACCGGATCCGCTGGAGTCGGGCGATGCCGACGGTTCAGGGGCAATCAATCTTCTCGACGTAACGTACCTGATCAGTTACCTGTATAAAGGAGGGCCCGAACCCGTTTGTTGAGTCCCTGTGCGGCCAAAATCAAGAAGGACAGCCATTCGGCTGTCCTTTTTTTAGGGCCGTAATTTACGCAGTATTTGTCCAAAAGCCGGTTCGGATTCGTGAATTCCTACGAACCCGGTCACATGGCAAACTTTGACACATTGTCAATCCCTTGATTCATAATATGTTATGTTCACTGCCGGTTCGCCATCCGGGTCTGGCACAGGATTTGATACTTATTTGTAAGACAACCGGAAGTCCATCGTAATGACGGACTTGCAGGAAATGTCCTGCGATTGCGCATTGGCAATAGGTAGAACGTTCCAATCCAAGTACCCGCCGTGACGTTCTATCAGGCGAAGGGAGCGAAGATGGGAAAAATTGCGATAATGATTCTGGGGTTGATTGCGATATGTTTTCTAATTCCCGCAATGGCTGCATTAGGTGAGGTCGAAACCGATACCGAAAAGCCGCAGCCAAATGATTCCGAGGAAGTCGAAACAGACAGCACCATGGTTTTACAAAAGTCCGAAATCCGCGAGCTGTGCCCCTCGATTACGCGTGTCCCTCTGATGTACGGCAAACCCGCACCCTGTCCGGCCACATATCCGCTTTTTTGATTTTGACAAAAGAATTGCTTAAAGAAGAAAATAAGTTACTACTTTATCAGAGCCATTTTCTTGGTTTCCGAAAATTCTCCGGCTGACAAACGATAGAAATAAATTCCCGAAGCTGTCTCCCTGCCGTTATTGTCATCACCTTCCCAGCGGATCACATGCGCCCCGGCCTGCTGGAATTCAAAATTCCATTCATGCACTACCTGACCGAGGATATTGAATATGGTCAGCGAAACAGAGGAATGTCGCGGGAGAACATACTCTATATTAGTCGACAGATTGAATGGATTCGGATAATTTTGCGCCAGTTCATAATCCGAAGGCAGCAGATCCGGATCATCTTCATATATAGGTGTTGCGGCGCCATCCAGCTTGATCACATAAACATCCGAACCTCCCACCGAGTATGAATAGCTTTCGCCCACCAGGATATAATTGGTCGATGCCTCCTGGAAAATCATCCGGCCATAATCAGTCTTGCTCCCGCCGTATGTACGGGTCAATATGGGGTTACCGACCGGATTGGTCTTCACCATATATATATCACCTTTTCCGGCACCGAATGAATCGGTGCTGCCGGTCAGCATGATAGTACCGTCCAATGCTAAACAGATCGAATAAATTCGGTCGTCCATCGCCCCGCCATAGGTTTTCTCCCAGGCCACATTGCCATTGGCATCGATTTTAATCAGGTAGCCGTCCGTGTACCCTGCTCCGAATGAGGCTGTCCCTCCGGCCAGCAGGAAACCGCCGTCGCCGCTTAATTCCACGGTATAGCCGTTGTCAGCCTTCGCACCGCCATATGCATATGCCCAGAGCGAATCACCGTCGGCATCAACTCTGACGACATAAACGGAACTGTACCCCTCACCGAACGAGCCGGTGGATCCGATCGCAATAAAGCCGCCATCCATTGTTTCCCGAACTGCACTGCCCGACTCGCCGCCGGCACCGCCGTAGGCTCGTGTCCAGATCGTATCTCCAAGCGAATCTGTCTTTATAAGGTACAGGTCGGAGTATCCTTGGCCGTACGAATCAGTCGTGCCGCAGATAATAAAACCATTATCGGATGTCACTCGCACCGAGCGGGCCTGATCGTCCAATACCCCTCCAAAGGATTTCGACCATAAAATATTACCCGCATCATCGGTACGGATTAAGTACACATCACGTGCGCCGCTGCCGAACGAGCGCGTCGATCCGGCCAGAATAAAGCCGCCGTCATCGGTATTATCGATACTGTACCCCTGATCCGTTTCCGCTCCGCCGTATGTTTTCGACCAGATTACATTCCCCGCGCTGCCGAGTTTTATCAGATAGACATCATACAGCCCCGCGCCGTAGGAATAACTGCTCCCAAGAATAGCATATCCGTTATCAGGGGTCGGGACACCCTCGAAGCTGCCGTCATTATATATGCCGCCATGATTGGTTGCCCAGATATAGTCCTGGGCGCAAATATATAAAGGTGTAAAAATGATTATTCCCGCAACGAGAAGCAGACTCGATTTTAGATTTCGGATCATATTTTGACCCATCGTTAATTCCTATTTAACCTCGCAACTGTTTAATATTTGAACAGCCGCTGTCAGTTGATGTATCGGAACATTCCCACACTACTTTAGCCCCACTTTTCCCTATTTTTGAAGATTCGATCCGATAACTGTTTTTCTTTCAACAAAATGTCGCATCCCGGAAATTGATCCGGCCGCTCCTGTTTCCCTTAATAAAACCTTGGATTTGACGAATATGGCCTAATCGCTTGATTTACAATTAGATAACTATTGGCCATATGGCCCATTTCCAATACCGCACCGCCCAAAATCCTTTTTTTGCGTCCAGACAATTTCCGTAAGCGACTGCCTTACTTGAGATTCCAATAACGGCGCCGGCCCGGCATCGGGCTTGCACTTATAGGGCGCAGAAGATTTTGAAAAAGGGAGATTTCGGAATGAAAACCAGCAGACTTATACTTATTCTAATAGCCCTGACGATTGTTGCAGGCCCGACTTCTTATCTGCACGCTCAGGAAAGCGCCACAATTCACGCCACTGCGACTGTAATTGCAGGTATTGTGATTACCGGAGAGCACGATCTTATTTTTGGCACCGTTTTGCCCGGAATCGACAAAACGGTCGATAAAGCCGATGTCGGTTTTGCCGGTGAATGGCATATCAGCGGCGACAACAGCGCCGAAATTACACTCGATTTCACCCTCCCCGATTCCCTGATTCATCAGGATTCGGTTGCTTTTATGCGCATCGATTTTACTAACACCGATGCTTCCTATGATGATGGCACCGGCGGCGGACAAACCGTCCCGGTCGCCGCCATCAATCCCAACGGCCCGGAAACGCGTGTACTCGGGCCGGCCGGCCAGATGGATGTCTGGATCGGCGGCACGGTCAGACCCGGATTAACCCAGACCGGCGGAAATTATTCCGCTGAGGTTACTCTGACTGTCGCCTATACCGGCAATTAGATTGTTGTTTTCAGCAGTTGCCTCTCCTCAGGGCCGGGAATCCTCCTCACGGGGTTCCCGGCATTTTTTAATCCTGTCAAAATGAACTGATCCTGAATTTCCCGATCAACTGGACAATATCACGGCAATTTCATATTTTTATATTTGGCCAATGTGCCGTTGCGATGAAACCACTGTCGCAAAACAACGTATTGAAAATAACAGCGGGACACTGTGGTGAGTGAACAATAAAATTTCCGGAGGCTCTATGAGGCATGCAGGATACGGCACAATTATCATAATTTCGTTTTTAATCCTTGCTTCCATCGCCGCCGCTGATGAGACATTCAAACCGGTCTTTCATCCTCAGTTGAATGTACCGAAACTGGCCGGCAATATTAAAATCGACGGCAATCTGGATGACTCCGGCTGGAAGAACGCAGGGCATGCCGACAACTTCGTGGAATACCGCCCTGGTGACAAGACTAAACCTCCGGTCAATACCGAAGCTTTCATAACTTACGATAATGATCAGTTATATGTCGCTTTTTTGTGCGAGGATGATCCGGCAACTATCCGTGCCTCATATTGCGATCGTGATAAAGCCTATTCCGATGACAATGTCTGCCTGCTTATCGACACCTACGGCGATGCCGTCTGGGCCTACGAAATTTTCTGCAATCCCCATGGTATTCAGGGCGATATAATCTGGTCAAGCACCGGCGGTGAAGACGGCAGCTATGATCTGATCTGGCAGTCCGCCGGAAAAATAACCGACTCGGGCTATCAGGTCGAGATGGCTATCCCCTTCGCCAGCCTTCGCTTTCCCAACCAGCCGTCACAAAAATGGATCCTGAATTTCTGGCGCAACCATCCGCGCGAATCGCGGCGTCAATACACCTGGGCCGCCTTCGACCGTGATATCAACTGCTGGCCCTGCCAGTGGGGTACTGTAACCGGTATCGAAAATGTCCAGCCGGGCCGCGGGCTGGAAATTCTCCCCAGCGTCATCGGTTATCAGACCGGTGAGCGCGACGATGACATCGTCAATTTCAACAATGATGATCCGGATGGAGAAATGTCGCTCGGCGCTATCTATCGCCCGGTGTCCAATGTGACTATCGAAGGAACCTATAATCCTGATTTCAGCCAGGTCGAATCGGATGAAACTCAAATAGATATCAATACCACTTATGCTCTGGAATATCCCGAAAAGCGGCCCTTCTTTCAGGAAGGCAGCGACATGTTCCACACCTGGTTCGATGTCGTCTATACCCGCTCCATCAATGACCCGGATGCCGCCGCCAAGCTGACTGCAAGATTTAACCGCACTAATGTTACCTACATGGCGGCGCATGACGAGAACTCCCTGATCATCCTTCCCTTCGAGGAGGCCAGCAGCATTGCCATTGTCGGAAAGAACTGGTCCAATATTCTGCGCGTAAAACAGGCCCTTGGGGATAAATCCTATGCCGGCATTCTGGTGACCGATCGCCGTTATGACGGGGGCGGCTCGGGCACCGTTTTGAGCACCGATATCGATTTCAATTTCGCCGAAAATTATTACTTGCAGGGGCAGTTCCTGGCCAGCCACACCGCCGAGCCGAACGACCCCGGCCTCACCCCGTTCCTGTCCGACGATATCTTTTATGATGGCCATACGGCCGTATATGACGGAGAGAAGTACTGGGGACACGGCTATTTATTGTGCGGCGGGAGATCGGCAAAAAATATGATGGTGGATATCACCTATGTGGAAGTCAGTCCGACTTTTCGTACGGACAACGGTATCGAATCAAAAAATAATTCAAGGTCATTTTATATTTGGACCGGATATCGCATGTATCCCAATAAGAGACTGATCGATGAATTCATGCCATCTTTTTCAGATGATTACCACTGGAATTTCGACGGCACTTACAAAAAAAGAAATACCAGCGTCGAACTGGATGCCACGTTGATCGGACAAACATCATACCACCCGATGTATAGATGGAGTTATGAAAAATTCCGCGGAGTCGAGTTCAACGATATATGGCTGGTCCATAATTGCATGAATACGAGATTCAGCCGATTGCTTGAAGTCGAAGGCGGTGTCAATATCGGCGACCAGATTGTCCGCAACCGCGCCATCTCGGTTCTTGGCCGGGAAACGACTGCCTGGCTGTCGACGGTTATCCGGCCGGTTGAAAGATTAAAAATTACGACTTCATATACTTATATGACCAGTGACAGCCTTGAAGGCGGCCATAAATTTTTCGAAACCTGGGTCGGCCGCGCTAAACTGGACTATCAGTTTACCAAGGAATTATCCGCAAGGCTTGTCACTCAGTATGATGAAGATGGAAGAAGCTGGACGATTGACCCGTTGTTGACATATCGCATCAATGCCTTTTCCCTCTTCTATGCCGGATCGGCCTATGCTTATGAGGAATATCACTTTCTCGATAATGATGAATACCAGGAAAAAACCAAACTGCAGTCACGCCAGTTTTTCATGAAACTGCAGTATTTATTCCAATTATAATGTGATAGTTATACAAAAGCGATAAAGGCGGGAGATGCACTCCCGGCTTTTGTTATATAAACGGATTTATGTAGGGCAGAATCCAAAATTCTGTCTTGGACGGAATGAGTGATCCTGGCTGTTTTCAATTATACTCATTGCTAATCAAAGTACAAATATTGCCTTTCCCGCTCCCTTTTTGTCATTCCCGCCACCTTTTTGTCATTCCCGCCACCTTTTTGTCATTCTCGCGAATGCGGGAATCCATTTGTGCCACATAGCCTATGGCAAATTGTAGGGACAGGACACCGGCCTGTCCGCGTACATATGAAACGGACAGGGCACTGCCCTGTCCCTGCATTTGAATGTGAACGATATGTTCTCAAATCCACTCAGTATGCAAATATATAAATATCCCTTCTCGACAGGATGGCGGAAACAGGAAAGGACAACACAATTCCTATTCCAATTCCTGCAACATTTATTATATTAAATGACTTATGAAAAAGAAAATATTGATCCTCTCGGATGCTCATGCCGACCTTGAATCTTTATCCGCCGTTCTTAAACTGGCCGGCGGCATAAAGAATTATGACATGAAAATATTTCTCGGGGATGCCATCGGTTATGGTGATAAGCCGAATGAAGTCCTGGAAATACTGACTGACTTTGATATCCTGATTCAAGGCAACCATGAACTGCTGGCTATCGGCGAAGCGGATGAGTTATCCTATTCCAGAAACGCCAGGGAAACCATCAAGCGCCACATGGAACAGATTGGATCAAAGGGCATCTCATTTTTAAAAACCTTCAAGGAATCTTATTCCTATGAGAATATCTTATTCTTTCATGGTGCGCCCACGATTCCAATGGAGTACCTTTTCAATGACTCGAATATAATTCAGATTTTTCATGAATATCCGGATCACCGGCTCTTTTTTGGCGGTCATTTGCACATTCCCAGGCTGGCTGTTAAGAAATCAAATGATGATGAAATAATTTTCCCTGAACTATCGATTCCCCGTTCGAGCCATAGTCTGGATTTAAAGCGATATCAATATCTTGTAAATTGTCCCTCTGCGACTCCGGGGAGATTTCAAATTAAAAACCCCGGCTGTTGTACACTTACCTTTAATTCCAAAAAATCCATAACTTTAGAGTTATTGTTTGTCGAATAGACTTGGCATCTTTAAAAACCATCAAGGTGTACTTCAAAATACTGATTGGAGATGAAGACTATTTTTCCCTACACAGATTTAGTTTAACAACCGACGTTTGGCCGTTCAGACTGCTCACAGCGCAGGCAAATGCCAATTCTTCAGCATCATTTAGCCATACCACCCATTCCCGATCTTTCATCTGTTGCGGGTAAATCCTTGAAACCGAGCCCGAAGAATGTTCTATGGCACAATAGGGCGCGTTCTGAAAAATATCTTCATGAACTGAAATAATCAATGAGTCGTTATGCCGTTCTACTTCGATTTCGGGCCCCGCCAAACTGCCTGTACCCTGTGTAGAGGCCGCTGCTTCCGAGGCCGTCTGAAATTGCACAGATATATACAGGGAATCACAATACGCGAGAATATCCGGCAGAATATCATCTATATATTTCCTTATATCATTATAACTATGCGTTGTAATACAAACCAACTGATCTTCACCTTTGACTGCCTTATTGATGATATCCCTCATTTGTCGGTATCCGGAACGCCCTTTAAATTCATTTGTCCTGAATATAACCCGCTTCATTGTTCCCCTTGTCTGAAAATCTGAACAAGCGGGGTGGTATCCTGAGTATGTTCGCGGCGCTCTTAACCAGTCATTGACATTTCTTCTGCATCTGTCTTTCCCGGGTTCATTTTTATATCCCGGATTCGCAGAAAAGTCAAAGGGCATTATGTTTTCCAGCCAATTCGAAAAATCATTATTTTCCCATGTCCAGCCTGATCTGAATGAACACGGAAAGAATCCCCGTTTCAGCAACATGTAATTCAGACTGCGTTCTGCAATTTCTATATCCGAACCATGCATATAGCCGGTGCTGTTAAAAGTCAAAAGCTGGTTCCAGCAACTATCTCCGGTACCCATGATATCCGTCCAATCGGCATGATGGTAGTGCCAGGCTATTTCATCTCCATATTTATCAAGACTGCTCTTGTGGTTTAATAAAGCATCATATACACATGCAGGATTCCCGCTCACGGCATGGCAAAATGC
>JBFMFJ010000028.1:0-16989 GCA_040752235.1 Candidatus Zixiibacteriota bacterium
GGCGGATGTCCATGAACGCCTGCAACCATTCATTTTCATCAATATCGCCGCCGGGCGTTCCGCCAACCTGCTCGGTTGCCCGGCTGATGATCGCCGGCAGGCCGTCCGGGTCATCGCCGTCGCCATGCTGAATGCAGGCATCATAGAGATTCAGCAGACTCAGTGGATAGCACATCCCCAGTTCATCGGCATGATCCACAGCCGGCCAATAGTACTCTTCATCAACAACCTCATCCTGGACTTCTCGAAAAATCGAATCTTCCGCTGCGGTTTGCCATGCCGCTTCCAGATTTTCCAGTCCATCAACAGCACCGCTTTCCAGTGCGGCGAGTTCCTGAAGGCGGGGCAGATAGCCAGCCAGCGGATTTTCAGGAACAAGTTCGGTGTAACGCTCAACGACTGTCAGCATGTCGCCTGTTGCCGAAGTGAATCCGGCCCGGCCGGCCGTAATGCCGCGGCCGTCATCCAGATTTTCCGCATAAGCATAATCGATAACCGGAGTGTCATTTTCAAATACGCTGATAATTTGATCGGCAAGCACCCGCTGTTCGTCGGTAAAGACCACCGTGGGTGGTCCGTTGTTAACCTTATTTTCGTCGTCGCTGCACGCAAGCATCCCCATCAATAGGCACGCTGAAATAATAATGAATTTCATAAGGCCTCTTTCTGTTGATTTCGGTTGACGCATGGACGGTGTTTAGTGACTGTTACCCATTCAAAATAACTGTAAATAAAATTTTTACCAGACCACTTAAATATAAAAGAGAGCGATTGATGCAACAATAAGAAATTTAAGTCTTTTAAATGGTGCGGTGTTCGTTTGGCCGGGAACAATTCCAGTAGTAAACGGTGCAGCCGAATGATCTATGCTATTTGGAAAAAAATTTGTTGCTGTGCAATTGCATTAAACTTATATATCGGACCGAACAAGTTTTATTTAGACAGGATTAAATATGAAATTACCATCAATTGAGCAGATTTGGGCGGATTATAATCGGACATATCGGCGCTTTCCGTTGACACAGATCAGCGCCATAATTATAACCATCGTAGGCGTCATTCTGGTCGAACGAGAGAATCACTCGGAGACATCGATTTTATATAATATTCTTCTGCCGACGATTCTGGCGCTTCCTCTTTTGACCTCCCTGAAACTGGCTGCCGAAAGAGAAGATTCCAACACCAGTCGCATCTGGTTATTGCAGATAATCGGAGTGGCTCTGCTCGTAGTGTATGCCTTCACAATTCCGGCTGATTTGCCCCACGCGCCGACATTCTACATCTTTAGATTCTTTGCTTTTGCAATAGGTTGTTGTTTACTTTTTTCGTTTCTGCCATTCTTGAATAAAGGACAGAGCAACGGCTTCTGGCAGTTCAACAGAGTCATCGTCTTTCGCAGTATACTGGCAGGAGCGTTTGCCGTAGTCCTATTCGCCGGTCTGGGATTGGCGCTGGCCGCGCTTGAGAACCTTTTCGGCATGAATATCCCGTCAAAACGATATTTTGAACTCTGGATAATGATAATGGGGCTTTTTGTCGTCCCCTTTATCCTTTCCGGCATACCGGAAAATCTGAAAGAACTTGAGGAGGTGACCGATTATCCCAGGTCGCTGAAAGTTTTCGGGCAGTATGTCCTCCCTCCGCTGGTGCTGGTTTATTCGGTGATACTCTATGCCTATATCGCCAAAATCATTATCACCTGGAACTGGCCCCAGGGATGGGTCGGTCGGCTTATTCTTGGATTTTCAGCGACCGGCATCCTGGCGCTGTTTGTGCTCGATCCGATACGCGAGAAAATGGAAAATTTCTGGATTAAAAGAGCCTCGCGCTGGTATTACATGATTCTTTTTCCCCTGATTTTCGTCCTGTTCCTGGCTCTCTGGCGGCGAATCTCCGAATACGGTCTTACCGAGGACAGATATATGGGGCTGGCGATCGGCGTCTGGCTGGCCATCATTGCCGGATATTTCCTGCTGAGCCGCTCCCGGAGCATTAAAATGATCCCGGTTTCCCTTTGCGTCCTGACCTTTCTGATCTCAGTCGGCCCATGGGGAATGTTCTCGGTCTCCGAACAGAGCCAGATACATCGGCTGAAAGAGATGCTGATTGCCGATTCGATTCTGGTTAATGGCATGGTGCAGAAGGCGCCATCGCCTGTATCCGACGATCACGAAATTCAGATCAGTTCGATACTTTACTACATGCATGAGGTTCATGGCTTTTCCAAAATAGAGCCATGGTTTGCGGAAACTCTCCGACTGGACTCTGCCTCTGCCGGAAGCTGGTTCAAAGATGCATCGTATGTCGCAGGGCTTATGGGAGTCGAGTTCAATCTTTACAAAATAGAAGGGCTTGATAAGTACTTTTCTGTTGCCATTGATCCCAGGTCTACGATTTCGGTCTCCGGGTACGAATATATGGCGCAGGCCAAATATGGTCGAATCGCGGCGGCGAATATTGATACCATCAAACAACCAACGATCACTGAAGTCAGAGCCGATGAGGATTCAGTCGTGTTGAGATTCGTCAGGGACAGCGTCTTTGTCGATTCAGCAGTGATTTCAATACGCCCTTTGATCGACCGGATAGCCCTGGCCTATGACCATGCTGATGATATGCAGATATCGGGCGATACTGCAATTCTTGAATATGAAACCGCAGATTTCAAAGCCAAGGTAGTGATGCTCCGGGCACACTTCGAGAGACAGGACAGTAACATCGTAGCAAACTCTTACGAAGCTCTGGTACTTTATTCCCGAAAAGGCGTTGACTAAGATGGCAATTGTGGAGAAGGAGACTTTGTCGACGGGATCTTCGACAGACCTCCTGACCTACTTTGACTGATTTACTTCGACTACGGACAACGATGCGTCGCCCTCAACATACCATTGTTTACACCGCATCTGACTCAAGGGATGATCCGTCAGGCACAAGCACGATCTTGCCGGTAACACCTCCCTTAGCGAGTAACTCGTGCGCCTGCCTTGCTTCGACAAGAGGAAATCGCTGTGCAATGAGCGGTTTTATACTCTTCCTTTGAAGGAGGTCAAACAGAGTGATCAAGTCCTGTCGAAACAATGCCGGCTTCAGTCGTTTGAGTGTCTGGATGCTGTAGGGAATCACCCGCTTTCGGCCCGGGAGAAGCCAGCTTCCGGCGATATACAGCCCGAATATGACGGTTCCACGAAAACGTTGACGCCGACCGGGATGGCTTGAAGTCAATCCTTCTCCGCGCAGCGAGGTTGACAGGCCATAGCCCACCGCTTTTCCGCCGGGACAGAGAGCTCTGCGGGAGTGCCAGAGGTGAGATCCACCAATGGGATCAAAGACGACATCCACGCCATCGTCTGTCAGCCGATGGATTTCCTCCACGAAATCCTGATGTTTATAATCAATGGGGATACCACCCAGGTCGGAAACGATCGATGCTCCTCGCGATGAACAGGTACCATACATCTTTAGCTCCGCAAGACGCCCAAGTTGCAGCAGGGCGGTACCGACCCCGCCGGCTGCGCCATGAATCAGCGCGCGCTGACCCGGTTTGACTCTGGCGGAACGATGAATCATTTGATACGCCGTTATATAGTTAAGCACGAGACTGACCGCTTCGGCAGCATCCAATCCTGACGGTACCGGAATCAGTTCCCGCTGCGGCAGACATATGAATTCTGCATAGGCGCCATGTATCGGCATCGCGGCTACTATCCGGCCGGATTCGATTCCGGAAACGCCGTTACCGATCTGATCGACTACTCCAACCAGATCCCACCCCGGTGTAAAAGGCGGCCGGGGCGTTTCGGGATGTACGCCCTCACGTGCCAATATATCGGGCAAGGCGACTCCTGCGGCCAATACTCTTACACGCACTTCACCATTCTTCGGCTCGGGACAATCTTCTTCAATCACCTGAAGTGTCTCGGGTCCGCCATAGTGAGTGACGATAATACGCGTAGGTCTCATGAACTTCTGCCCCCGTTTCCCGGCTTGAGCCCGTCCGATCCACATAAGGGTGAATCGCTTTCCGGTGAACCGACAATTTACCGGATTGCACAAATTACAATTCTCCAGTTTTCAAACCTCTGATATATTTACGGATTTTTGACGGGAAATGCAGAATGTCAAAAAGTCGGAGATTCAAAGATTTTTGCGGTTAACGTAGGGGAGGAGTCTCTGAACATACTCCGGTTTTATAATCCCGCTAAATCCCAATCCTGTCTCTTAATGCAATACAGGATGTACTTCTTTCCCCCGCGATTGACGTACCTATCCACTGACATGCCAATTCTTTCGGCCACTCGTTGTGAGGGTTTGTTTTGCGGATCGATCCAGCCGAAGATGCTATCAAAGCCCAGGTCAGAAAATGCATAATCGAGTACCGCCGTTGCCGCCTCAGTCGCATATCCCTTTCCCCAATAAGTGCGATTGAAATCGAAGCCGATGCCGACTATAAGTCTGCCGGCGATTTTATCCGTTTCAAGACCGCAATCACCGATGATTTTATCATTTTCCCTCAAGATTACTGTAAAGAGGGAAAAGCCGTGTTGCTGCTCGTGTTCGATATTGTCCTGTACCCATTTATCCATTCTGGGATGATCGAAAATCACGCCGAAGTATTGCATGGCAATTGGATCGGAGAATATCTCAAAAAGAGCTTCTGCATCGTCCTCTTTCATTTTCCGTAAAATCAATCGTTCCGTTTCAATCATATCTTCAAATACGCCCCGTTTACTCTATTGTTTCCCAAAAGCCGGTTTCAGGAAGGCAATTGCAGGGAGGGGGGCTCCGGAATCCTGCCTGTTGAAAACTTATTGTTTCCTTTATTACTTCTCACGAGACTATCTTAATAAAGATGTCAGAAGGACAAGCCTCCTGATCTACCCAGAACGATATGATTTCCATAGATAAATTGAAATAGATTTACCTAAAACCAGGCTATGGCTTGACTTTCAAATACAGACCTTATATCCTGAAATAGATTTTTCATTTATAAATAGTCGCTTTGACTCAGTTTACTTTTGCGGGAGGAGGCTCTATGCAACTGCCAAAGTTTAACGCTTTCGCATTAGTTTTCATATTCATTCTGACAGCAATGATTCTATCTGTTGGCTGTTCGGATGATGATAATCCGGCGGCCCCGCCGCTCGCTGACGGGACCTGGGCTCCGGTAGGCAGCGGTTTCGGCGTCAGCGCCGGCGGTCAGGTGTTCGCTTTGACCGTATATGACACCGAATTAATAATGGGAGGGATCTTTACTTCCATTGATGGCGTCACAGCCAATAGCATTGCCGCCTGGGACGGTACATCCTGGACAGCATTGGGAGGCGGAGTAACAGGCGGTCCGGTCAGAACGTTCACAGAATATATGGATTATCTATTTGCGGGAGGTGGTTTTGACTTGGTGGGCGGCTCTGCTGCCGACCATCTCGTGATTTGGGATGGTTCCTCCTGGAGCGCCCTGGGTATCGGCAGGGAACAGGAAATTTATGACTTTGCCATTTTTATGAACTTCCTGTTTGTCGGAGGGGAGAAAGGTACGGGAGGCGGGTTGGCGGCTTTAACTGGTGCTGATTGGTTTGAAATTGCCCCGGACATTACCGTTAACGCCTTTACAATTTATGACGACAGTCTGATCATCGGCGGAACTTTCATTGATTTGGGCGATGCATCGGGTGATAATATTTGTTCCTTTACCGGTTCAAATATCCTGTCGCTTGGCGGCGGTATTAGTGGACCCGTTTATGCACTTACCGTCTATAACGGTGAATTAATTGCGGGAGGGTTTTTCTCATCGGCGGGCGGCACAAGCGTCCATAATATTGCCGCATGGGATGGCTCAACCTGGACAGCGCTGGGGCAGGGGGTAAACGGAGCCGTCAACTGTTTCACCATCTTTAACGGTAAACTGATTGTCGGCGGAGTCTTTACCACCGCCGGCGGTACAAGCGCCAATTATATCGCGTCATGAGACGGCTCGTCCTGGAAGGCGCTCGGCTCGGGAATGTATGGTACGGTCACAGCTGTTACAACTTATGATAATAAGATAATTGCCGGCGGAGATTTTAATAAGGCCGGTGGCGTGAGCGCGCCCGGAATCGCATGCTGGACTCCTAATTAAAGCCGGATATTCCAAAAAAGCCCCGGTCTGCACCGGGGCTTTAAAATTTCGTAGCACCCCCAACCTTACAAAAAGCGGATTTTTGTGCAATTCGCCTTCAGAATCTGAACAGTACGTTCGGTCAAAACCGAAGTCGCTGAAATATAATAGATTTCTTGAGCCCGGATACTCTGCATAAAAAAACCAGTGAGGATTTGTCCTGTTAATTCCCACTACGACCTCGCAAAACACTAATATTCCTCAGTAGAATTAGCTTGTTGTAAGATTCACATTGACAAAATACATCGATCTTTGTAAGATATCAATGACCTGTCTCCTTAAAACGGTCTCTTCCGTTAATCGGTATTTCAGTATATTGAACGGCCGTGAAATGATGACAGGATGAGTCCAAGATGTTTCAAAGTGGACAGCCTAATCCGTAAGCTTCCTGAAGCCAGAGTCGTGTTATCACGGGCCAATAAGCTGCTTAGGCGGGCAGGAAGCCCGGTATCTAAGAGCAGACTTCCAATAGTCGGCGCAAAGAGTCTGTTGATTTTCGCCTGGATCAAGCAAAACGCCTAAAAGAGCTGGAGAAGGATAATAGCCAACTCGGGAGGCTGGTTGCCATTCAACTTTGGATATCACCATATTGAAGGCAGCAACCTCGGGAGACTTTTCGACCCGGCCCGACGGCGCCCAGTAATAAATCATGTTCACCAGATCCAAAATTAAATGGACCTCAGCCGATCCTGATTAAAGTGGCTGGAGGCTGATTTGGAATATAATGTAATAATGGGAGGCAGATCATGACATGATTGACGACATGCAATAATTAATAAACAACAAAGGAGAGAGTATGTATTCAATGTTTATTTCTTCAGACATGTCTGTGGAAAACAGAAAGATCAAGATTGCTGAATTTGTGCGTTTGCACGAATCAAACCCAAAAGTAATAGCGAGTGCGCTAAATATTTCAAATGAAGTCCCTGTTTTAGTTGAAGCAGATGACTTCCCTCAAATGTCCTCAGATGTTGCTTCTGCAGTAAAGAAATATGCTGCATGCATGAAAAATGAAGCAACCGAAATATCTCCGTTATTGAAAGATGAAACACTTGTCAGTGATTTTGTCAGTTGCTTGAAACAGCCCTTTAAAGAACACGACAAAGGCGTTGCGGTCTTAAGGCGGATTACAAGTCTGGGCACAATATATTATTTTGCCGATCATTACAAAATTGATCCGGATACCGGTATTATAAAATTTACCTATGTATCTCCTGTTACGCCTGATTATGAACCCGAAATTGTATTGAAGGCAGAGGCTTCTTCCATTGCAACGCAGTTGTTGTCGAAATTTGCTCAGGCATTAGCAGGTAAAATTGGAGGGTTTGTTGGCTCTGAATTACTAAAATTTATTTTTCCTGGAAGTCAGGGAATCGATTTCAAGCAGTTGCTGCATGATTTCGCTAAAATTGTTAAAGATGCCAACGTTGACCAGACAGTAGCAGAGCAGGACGGGGTAATAAATGGCATTATTAACTACATGAATGGTTATTATAATAACAGGAAGTCGAGCTCTGCTCCCAAAAAGGAATTATATGATTTTCTGTTGGCGCAGCAATCACCATTGAACATGACGATAGGCGTATTGGAAGAACCGGATTTTAAAGAAAAGGGTCTAGCCAGTTTTATTTCTGCAGCACAGGTTGATTTCGTCATATATCAGGAACTCGCATTGCAGGACTATACCGTCCCGGATCCTCTTAATTCAAGTAATGTTGCTTCACTAAAAAAACAGATTGATATTTATGCCGAATTTGCCAATGGAGTAATAAAGCAAATAATCGATAAACGGGTTACCAATCGGGCGAAAATGCTTAAGCCCCCATACGTGGATCCATTCTCAGGGATGGAGGATCCAAAGAGTTACTGGTACTATTATGATAATAAAACCAAAAAACGTTATGGCCCCTGGATTGACTATAAAAATTCGCATGCGGAACAAAAGTGCAGGGAGGACTATAATAAATATAAAACTCAGGTGGAAAATTCGGAAAGAACTCAAGCCACAGCCGACTGCAAACAATGGAGTGATATGGTTGCCCAATGGCCTTTAATAAAAAACAAGCCTTTGGGTAAATAGCCATCGTAGGGCAGGAGTCTCCGGACTCCTGCCTATTTAATATTTATTTCAAATATTAATTTCTTTGATATAGGGTTCCTGAACAGCCTGAAAACACTCCTCAGGAAATGTCAGGAGGACAAGCCTCCTGGCATACTTCATCTAGTTTAAAAAAGATGTCAGGAGGACAAGCCTCCTGACCTGCCCGGGCTGACCGGTTCTCAATCTGGATTTCATTTGATTTTTTGATAAGCTCAGACTATATTGTGAATAGGTAAATCTACATTAAGCAGGTGCGTTATCTCGGTCTTACTTCTGCAATAGGAGGCTACATGCAACTGCCGAGGTCTAGCTTTTTCAAGTCACTCTTTATCGTCATTGCAGTGTTGTCGCTACTGGCTGGTTGTTCGGATGATGACAACCCCGCAGCCCCATCGCGTCCCTGGGGCTGGGTACCACTTGGCTCGGGAATTAATGAAGTTGTCGATGTGCTGGGTGTCCATAACGGCCAGTTGATAGCCGGAGGCTGGTTCACCAGCGCCGGCGGAGTAAGCGCCAACAGGGTAGCGGCCTGGGATGGTACAAACTGGACGTCACTGGGTACAGGTATCGACGGCGCCTTGGTCAAGGCACTGATCGACTACGACGATCAACTTATCGCGGGGGGTTGGTTCTCCTCGGCCGGCGGCGCAAATATCAATGCCATTGCAGCCTGGGACGGCACCAGCTGGTCGCCGCTTGGATCAGGGGCCATAGGCGGTTCTCTTATATCATTAGTCTATTCATTAGTCATTTATGAAGACCGGCTCATTGCGGGGGGATTGTTCAACTCAATCGGAGGGGTGAGCGCCAATAACATCGCGGCCTGGGATGGTTCATCATGGGCGCCTCTCGGGACCGGGTTGAACCTTTTCGTCCGAGGGCTTGTCATCTACGACGGCAAGCTGACGGCCGGAGGAGGAACGGGGGGTGATTACGGAGAGACCACCGCTATCCATGTTTGGAACGGTTCTTCGTGGGAGGCGATCCAGGGAACATTAAACGGCCCGGTGCTTTGCCTCACAGTCTTTCGAAACTCCTTGATTGTGGCCGGCCAGTTCGATTCCGCCGGAGGAGTCGGTGCCCGCAATATTGCGGCCTGGGACGGTTTGCAGTGGACGGCTCTCGGTGCTGGTGTGGATAGTACAGTCTGGGGCCTGGCCGTATTTAATAACAGACTGATTGCCGGGGGGAGGTTCGATACTGCCGGCGTGGTAAGTGCCGGACGGATTGCGGCATGGGATGGTTCCTCGTGGACGGCTCTCGGCGGCGGTACCAATGGCGAATTTGTTGAGGGCCTGGGTGTCTACAATAATGGTCTTGTTGCAGGAGGAAAATTCAGCGCCGCAGGTGAAGTACCTGCGAACTGTATTGCATCCTGGGTGCAACAGTGAAATTATATCAGATCAGCTATTCGCGTGGTTACACATCTGACCTTACATAAAATGAAAAGTCGGTCAGGAGCCCTGCGCTCCCGACCGTTTATAATCAACCAAAATCCCTTTCCTTTATTTTATGTCGTTTTATCCGAACCATGCAAATAATAACCCTCGTCGATGTACTCTTTGAAAGCAATTGTGGGGCTGAAGCACTTTGACTCCTGCCTCTTTCATATTCATTTCCAATATTAATGTCTTTGATACAAGGTTCCTAAACAGTCTGGAAACCATCTTAAAAAAAAAGTCAGGGGAGCAGGCCTCCTGTCCTACCTTGACTAAAAGAATGCAAACCAGACACAGAATCAATCCTCACCTATTTTTCCTAATAACTCTAAAATTCTATTTGATATAAAGGTTAGCATGATTGTATATTTAAATATGCATGAATCCCGCCATAATATTGTCATTGCAAAGGAGGAGCAACAATGGGCAATCGCATAATTGCATTGATGATTTTTATCGCCGTTTTCGTCATGGCCCTATCCGGCCTGGCCGACTCGCAGTCCAAAAAAGGGGAAAAAACCTATAAAATTCATGGGTTTCTGGGGGAATCATCGACGACGGCGGCGCCGAACAAAACAGTCACGCTGTTTGATGCGGACAGCAACAAGGCTCTGGCCAATACCAACAGCAATTTTTTTGGAAAATATGCCTTTAAAAAACTTCCGCCGGGACATTATCTGATTAAGGTCGGTGAGTAGGTTAGGGAGGTCTATCTCATAGATAAAGATGTTCGTCTCGACATCGACTTAAGCGCCAAAGACGGCACCATGAAGTATGCCGCGGGGGCGGCGGCCCAGGCCGCAAAGGAGGCCGAAAATAAAGGTGCCGTAACTCCTCCCGGGCAGCCGGGTGGCGATGCCGATCTGGCCAAACAATTTTCCGGTAAATATTACAGCTTTTCCGGCGGCTCCACATTGAGCGGCGGGGGCGGGTCGGAAAGTCAGATCGCTTTCTGTCCCGACGGCAGTTATTTCGAAAGCTATGAATCCGGCTACTATGGTTCCGGGCAATGGGGACAGGCCGGCCAGAGCCGCGCCAACGGAACATGGTCGATTCAAGGCAATATCGAATCCGGGACGATTACCATCACTTACGGCAACGGCAAACAACAGACGGTGCAATACCAGACGACGGGTGAACGTGGCTGTTACAAATTCGGCGGCCGATTATATTGCTATAACGGCGCCTGTGATTGAGAGAAGTTAACGCAACAATCGTAGGGCAGGAGTTTTGTGACTCCTGCCTAATTCATATTCATTTCAAATATTAATGTCTTTGATATGGGGTTCCTGAACTACCTGGAAACAATTCTCAGGAAATGTCAGGACGATGGGCCTCTTGACCTGCTAGAACTAACTCCGCTGACTTTCGTGAACCTTCCCTGGCCATATTATGGTGTTTGATGTTAATGAAAAATTTTCTTAATGTATCATGGAAATCAGAAATATATTTCCGATTTTAATGTTTCATAACATATTCAAATATATTGGGTGGTTTTGAGAAACCTTTTAGTTTTTTGGGGACTCTTGGTCTGTATCTTAGAAATGACATTAAGATGGCATAAGCGGGATAGAATGAAACACCAAAAGTTTGAAAAACAATTCCATAGCCTGAAAACCTTTCACTCATATAATATCCAGAGTAGAATATAGTAAGACCAAATATAAATGTGCAAAATAGTAAAGTGACATAGTATCTATTGCTTATGTCGGTTTTCCTAAAAATTCCCCCCATGCCAATAATTGATCCTTTGACATTTAATGCCTCTTTTATATCCCCTTCAAAATAAAGAGGAATGTATAATCCATCTTTTGGATCTAAATAATCGAAAGTAATTTCTAACTTATTCTGAGCATCGCTATAATAATTAACTTTAACGTTATTTGCTTTTCTCGTTGAAAATACTTGACCGATGTGTAATATTGGTGATTCATACTCGGTTGTGAGTATTATTGGATCATTGCGAGCTATATCTCTTTTGTGTATAGTATCCCTTCCATTATTCCATAACGCGATATTTAGACTAATGATCTCCGCCAACCCGCCTCTATTTTTAACTGAACGGCCAGAAACTATATTTTTATCTCTATTAAAATGGTATGGTTCCCTATATATTAGAGATATCTTTTTCTTACTTAGATAATAGAATACAAATGCTAAAATGATCGAGATAAGAGATAAACAGGTGCTAGGTATCGGACTATTCAGTATAAATTTGTTAATTGCTTCCATTTTCAAAATAGCTCCGTGTAGTCATCGTAGTGAAGGAGTCTTTTGACTCCTGCTTATTCAAAATTGCCATTTACTTGTTCAATTTCCGACTGTGGAAATCTACAAAATTATAACTGATAAGAAAAGGACTTTTGGCTAAAATACTCCAACTTCATGCATATAGAAGCGGCCCCGGGCGGGCAAGGACATAGAATCAGCTTGACAATTTTCAAGACTTTCGTATCTTTTTGCTAATTAACCCTTTACAGAAGGATCCTTCTCTATGTCACACCGCCGCGATATCAGTGTGTATAATCTCATAATTTTTATCCTGATTTTGGCAAGCAGTGCTGCTGCTGAAGCGCCGAAAATTATGAGCTACCAGGGCCGCGCTACCGATGCCTCCGGCAATCCGGTAACCGACGGTAACCATACGGTCAGATTCGATCTTTTTAGTAGCGCCACGACGGGATCAAGCCTCTGGAATGAACAGACCTCGGTGACCACGTCGGGAGGCCTTTTCACCCATTTACTTGGTTCAGTCACCCCCATGATCGACCATGTGTTCCGTGGTTACGAGGGACTGTGGCTGCAGGTAACATTCGATGGTGAGATCCAGACTCCGCGAACACAATTTACATCGGTTGGCTATGCTTATCATGTCCAGTCGATACACAATGCCGACGGCGGCACCATAAAAAACGGTCTCGCCATATATGATCCTTACACTGACAATGAGATCGCCGGCATGATGGCTGACGGCGCCGGGTCCTCGCAACTATGGCTCAGGGGCGGAGATGTTGATCAGTCTTACTATAACGTGAATCTCGATGCTGCCGACAACAGCCTGGAATTCATTGATAAGTCATCAGGCAATGATACTACCACCTACGCGCTTCGTAAAATCAAACTCGCCGATGGGGTATTGGAGGTTGACGGTACCGGTATTGACATGAATGGAGAATTGTACATTAATGGCTCCACCGATGTCTATATCAATGCCAACAGCACGGGAAATGGATCGGTCTATCTTCCCGACGGTGCAATTGGCAAAAGGGAGATTGTCGACGAGCCGGGTATTGCCCTGAATACGGAACCGGGTCAAGGGGTGTTACTAACCTATACCGCTTTCACCGACATTGTAACCACGTCAATAACGATACCCGCGTCCGGTTATGTTGTCTTGTTTGGCAAAACCTATTTTGGCGTTGTAGAGACATCCGCTCCCGGAAGTGCGGAAATCGCATATCAAATTGACACGACTAGTGGGGGCGCTATTACGGACAAAACTTCATCTTATGTGCAAAGCAAGCATTACTATTATTACGGGGGAACTATGACCGGCAGCACGCACCAAGTCTATTATCTAAATGTTCCGGGAACGTATACTTTCAGATTGGAAGGCCTTTACTTGAACGCAAGCTCGGCACGAGCCTACTACTCATCTTTACTGGCGATTTATATCCCGGCTTCGTACGGATCTGTTTCAACCTTGGTTTCCGGGAGTGAGGCGGGAATATTCGAGAGCGCTGAACAGCTGACAGATTCGGACGGTTCGCGCTTGTACAAGGTCGATCTCCGTGAACTTGAACTAAAGGCCGCAAGAGCGGAAGCCGAAGTAGAGCGGGCCCGCGCCGATGCCGAGAAGGCGCAGCGCGAATTGCTCCGAGCCAAGTATGAGTCATTAAATGATCAGAGTGACCAGTAAGTAGATATTAACTTTTACTGCCTATATAATCTTCGCCGAATAAGCTAATGAGGCCTCGGCATGGACCGAGGTCTTCAGAATCTATGGCGGTATAAGCATGTCAATACGCAGAGCTTTTTACCTCAAATTCCATCTCTCATAATATTCCACCCTTGTCGACACGGCTCTTGTACAACGTCAAAATCATCAGAGGCATCAGATACATCAGTTATATATTTTCCGGAAATTCACCTTTTGCCTACTAAGCGGCCCCGACCTCATTTCCCCCGGACTTTTATGAGTTTTGAATTTACCATCCGTTTGCATTTTTTGCATAGCAACAGAAAGGCGGGTCAGGAATCCTGTGATCCCGACTGTTTATTATCAGCCAACCCCTTTTCCTTTATTTTATATCGTTTTATCCGAACCATGCAAATAATAACTCTCTTCGATATACTCTTTGAAAGTAATTGCAGGGTAGGAGTCCTTTAATTCCTGCCTATTTAGGCTGCCCTTTATCTTATTCAGTTTCCAATCATAGACATTGATAATGACGATTATATGATGAGACAGTCTTGGCCGTAAGGCTCTAATTTCGGGCGAAAGTAAGCTGCCCCGATATCGCACTCCTCAGACCATTGTAGAATTCACATTGTCGATGAAAAAGGGCCTGTTCTACAGCATGTGGAACTCGTTGGAAGGCAATGGAGAATGGCTGTTGTTTAGTTTGCCATTGACATTATGGAAAATGACTCGATATTATATTTAGTCTTGTCTTCAATCTTACCGACACCTCAGTCGGAGCATTTTCGCTATTGGAGGTGGCATATGCAGGTCTCGAGGTTTTTTGTCTTCATGATCGCATTTTCCCTGACGATAATGGCTGTGATCCACTTAAGCTGTTCGGATGATGACAAATCGGTCACTCCGGATAACCCGGCGAATCCCGAGTGGGTCTGGAGCCCCCTGGGTGCCGGAATGAACGAACTCGTCATGGCTTTTGCCGTCTATGACAACAAGCTGATCGCAGGAGGTGCGTTCACCACCGCCGGGGGGATCAGCGCCAATCACATTGCGGCATGGGATGGTTCAGTCTGGATGCCTCTCGGATCAGGCATAAACGGTGATGTCTATGCATTGACGATTCATGACAATAAGCTGATTGCTGCAGGGGATTTTACCACAGCCGGCGGCCAATCGGCCAATCGTGTGGCGGCATGGAACGGCTCATCATGGTCACCACTTGGCTCCGGAATGAATGATATGGTCTTTGCGCTCGCCGTCGAATTCAGCGGTAAACTAATTGCCGGGGGACGATTCACTGTCGTCAACGGGGCCACGACCGCCAAATACATCGCCTCATGGAATGGCTCATCCTGGACGAATCTCGGGGCCGGAATGGACTACGAAGTCCGGGCGCTCACGGCTTATGGCCCTAATCTTATTGCCGGGGGGTGGTTCACTACTGCCGGTGGAGTAAGTGCGAATCATATCGCAGCCTGGAATGGATATGATTGGAGCTCGCTTATGACGGGCATGAACAATCTTGTCTGGGAAGTTGCCGTCAATGGCAACGACTTGATTGCCGGGGGATGGTTCGACAGCGCCGGCGGAGTCAGTGCCAATCATATTGCGGCCTGGAATGGTCAACCCTGGGTACCTTTAGGGGCCGGTTTAAACGGTTATGTCGCAGCGCTCACCGTCTTTGACAGCATGTTGATTGCCGGGGGCTTTTTCACTACTGCCGGCGGAGTAAACTCTAATAAGATTGCGGCCTGGGATGGTTCGTCCTGGGCGCCCCTCGGAACGGGGATAAGCGGTCAGGGTATTTGGGCGCTAACCGCCTTTGACAATAGGCTTATTGCCGGGGGCTTGTTCGACAGCGCCGGCGGGGTGGCCGCTCAAAATATCGCGGCTTGTGGCCCTCAGTAATACATGTTTGGATTACGCCTTTAACTGTAGATCATAGACTTTCGAAAAAGACAGTCCAGCGCATATCCGGGCTGTTATAGTTTATGGCGGGGTCGACTATTCAATAGACAGAGCATTTCGTTTTGGATTTCAATTGTAGTTATTGTATTTAATGTTCCGCTGCTCTTGCGGAAAACGCTATGGACGTGAGAACGGTTTTGCGACAAACCAACCGTATCAAAATCACAAAGCGGCCCGAACATACCGCTGACTGATTGCCAATACGGATTACCGAAACAGATGCCGGTAGATGGCTGCTTCGCAGCCCTTCAGTTCTTGTTGGAGATGGTCGACTATCGAAGAAATGAGATTCGGCGATTCAAGCGCGTTGAAGTTCCGAAAAAATTCTCGATCATTGTTATCAATTTGCCTGCGGCTTAATTTGTCAGGTAGTCTTCTTATCTGATCGCAATCTTCGCCTGGCTCGAATCCATTCGTCACAGCTTATTGTTGCACTATTTTTTCCATTTCTTTGCGAAACTCTTCAATCTTCAACATTTCCTGAAAAGATTCATTTTCCAGCGGATTTGGCAGAATTGCTCCGAGCAGCATATTGTCTTTATACTTGTATGCCTTGCGAATATAGTCAAGCATCAGATTTCCGTCGCCTTTGTTGGCATACGCACAGGCTATAGTATAATAAAACATGGGGTACTTTTTATCTCTTTTCAGACCGCGCATGCATATCTCAATAGCCCTGTCCGGATGACCCACCCTAATATATAATTTAGACAAGTGATCATAGGCAACATACCAAAAATATTTGTTGTACTTTATTAGTTCCTTTTCGCGATCAATCACTTTTTCATATTCCACGATGGCGCTGTCATATTTATCAGCCGTGTAATACATCGCAGCAAACTCAAATTGCAATGAAATCATCGGATCGATTCCATACGATGCGCGAACTTCTTTGAGTACTTTCATTAATTTATCGTATGCGTCGGTACTATAATTGGAGCGCGATAAATGCACCTCTGCGCAATAGCCATTGCGCGCCAAATAGGCGTGTACATTCATTTGATTGACTTGCTTCCCCTGATATTCTTCTACAAGATATTCGAATACCGCCATCTCGCCGAGCTCATAAGCACGAAGTCCTGAGACCTTCATCGGAGTCTCTTTACTCTTTTCCATGTAGTAATTGCGGCAGGCAGCGGCTTCTCCTTCGATCGGTGCATGCTCGAAATAACAGAGCATGATAATATCATTCCCGGCCGCTCGACAACTGATAAAATTACCGTTGGGATCGAGCTTTGCATCTTCGACAAGAAAATCCTTGGCTGGAAAATCAAGTCCCCATCCTGCACCAGGCAGAGATAAATGTACACCGGTGCGAGAGATGCTAAAACTCTGACCGAAGGCGATCTGGGACAAAAACGCCAGTGATAACAAAATAACAGCTTTTTTCATTACTTCGATCCCT
>JBFMFJ010000029.1:0-16850 GCA_040752235.1 Candidatus Zixiibacteriota bacterium
CATAGAGCTTATCGCCGTCGGCATACATCAGCAACAGGCAGTCGCGGGCGCGGCCGGCCGCCTCGATAGTCTTGAGTCCCTGATACCATGCAATCCCGAAACTTGTATGGACCACATAGTCGCCTTCGGTCAGGCTGGTGTAATTCTGGATTGCCACGCCCTCTTTGAATTTCTTCCGGCGTAAACGCCGGAAATGCCGTCCGAAAATTTCATGATCGGTCAGCACCGCAAAGCGATGTGTCTTGCAGACAAAGCCGCCTTTGAATTGCGCCACCTCGATCGGCAAAACCACCGGCGATTCGATTTTGTCGCTGAGCAATTCATTCAGGCGTGCGGCCTGCCCCGGATTATCGGCGGCTATCATGAACCTGATGCCGGTATGATAAAAAGCATCAACCGTCGTTGACAGCAAATCCATTCTTGATCCCAGCGCGGGATGATCACGGCATTCGAAATCTATGATATGCTCCCGTCCTCCTTTGAAAGGAACGAGGTCGATCTTGCGGCCGTTCTCCAGATGCTGTTCCACCTTTTTCAGGTTGGCGTAATATTGTTCGATTTCGGGCGGGTTTTTCATCCGCTCCAGAAGGCGGGTGCGTCTTTTTTCGGAGTCTTTTAAAAGGTCATTTATTTCTGCTTTGATATTGCCGGCACCCTTCAGGAAGAAAATCGGTTCGGATGAAATAAAATCAAACAGGCAGCCGCGTTCCATTCCGAAAGATACCGTTAGCCATTCGAGACCGGGGAGTTCGGGATCGTTGATATAGCGCGCCCGTACCAGATCGGCATCATCTTCAGGCAATTTCTCGATATATTGCTCGATGGTTTCCTGCCGGATGGACACCTCACGGCGCGGAAGCAGCTCCACCTGCTCCAGTTTTTCGGTAGTGCGCTGGGTGGCGACATCGAACTGGCGGATGGTATCGATCTCATCACCGAAAAATTCCACCCGGACCGGATGCTCGAAACCGGGCGAGAAGAAATCTATCAGGCCGCCGCGGACGGCGAAATCGCCGATTTCCTCGACAAGGCTGACCCGCTGGAAACCCATTATGGTCAGTTTTTCGGCCAGGGTCTGAATTATAGCTTCATCACCGACCTTCAGAATCAGGCTCGCGGACTCGAAGTCGCCTATCGTAATGGTCGGCTCGATGACCGCCTCTATCGGCGCTACGACCACTTTGGCTGTATTTCTTTTGAGGCGTGATATGGTGGACAACCGGCGCCCCAGAATTTCCGCCGGGGCGGCGCGAAATTCGCATGGCGGTACCTGCAATGATGGGAAATGGCTGACCGCTTCCGTACCCATGAGGAAATTGAGATCATCATGAAGGTCATCGGCTTCTTCCGAACTTGAAGTGACGACGATTATCGGGCGTTTTATTTTAAGACTCAGTTCACTAATCAGCATGGCCGGTGATGAACCGGACAGTCCGGTAATGGTCAATTCGTTATCGACGCTATTTTCGATTTTATTGATTAGTCCCAGGTATGGTGTTGACTCGCGGAATCGGTCTTTGATCGAATCAAGGTAAGTTCGTTTATATTCGGTTGTAGTCGCCATATTCCTGCTCCAAGCACGAAAGCCCCACCCGAAATTCGGGAGGGGTGTTGTTTTATTCTTTCTATCGGGCATTATTGTAATAAATTCAGCCCGAAAAATCAATCACTTTGTCTAATACGCTGAATAACAGTCTATTGTTCCCGTCGTCAGCCGCATGGAAATCAATGTTTCACCTTTTGATCGGAAAGCGTATTTCGTTCCCAGAAAACACCGTCGGTAAGCCCTTGAATTGATGAATCATTATCGGCCAGCTCCAGCCGTCGTTCGGCAAGCAGGCAGTATTCCTCTTCCATTTCAATACCGAGATATTTTCGATTCAGTTTTTTGGCGACAACCGAGGTTGTTCCACTCCCGAGAAAGGGATCGAACACCAGATCGCCCGGATTGCTGCCGGCGAGAATCAATTTGGCAATCAGCTTCTCACTTTTCTGCGTGGGATGATCGGTGTTTTCGGGCATCGACCAGAACGGGATAGTAATATCATTCCATATATTTGACGGAGCGGTATCGCGGTAATTGCCCGATTTAGTTTCTTTCCAGTCTTTTGGTGTCCCATCATTGAGACGGTAAGGAGCAATTACTTTACGCCTGAGTTTGACATCCTTCACGTTGAACGTGAACTCGTTCGAGACAGTACAAAACCAGATATCCTCGCTTGAATTTTTCCAGTTTTTCGAAGCGCCTCTCCCCTTCTCGCGTTCCCAGGTGATGCGATTGCGAATGGTGAAAAATTCCGCCGCCGCAGTATATATGGAAACCGAACTGAACCAGTCGCCGCAGATATATATAGTCGCCGTTTTTTTCAGAACCGGCATAAGACATGCCAATATTTCGCGTAAATAACAGCTGTAACTATCAACCGATTTCCTTCCAAAGCGGCTTCCGTTGAAATTTTTATGCAGATTGTAGGGCGGATCGAGTATCATTAAATTTACAGATACCTTTGGCAAAAAGGGAATCCATTTTTTAAAATCGCCGCACAGTGTGGAGTTGAAAGGAATCCGTCCGATGGGTTTGTTTTCAGGGTAGATTATTTTTTTCGATAATCTTGCACGAGCGGCTGCCGAAAGCGTAATAGTCTGGTTTCTTGGGGCCCGAGGTTTCAATCCATATCACTCCGTTAAGAAAGGAATATATGAAAAAATGCGGCCTCGTTCTATTTTAAAAATCGCGCCGAAACCTGACGGCCCAGCCCGGCCATAGCCACTGCAGGCTCTGTTGAAACCGGTTCGAACATAATGCTTAATAATTCACTTTTGACCGCAACCAGTTCCTGAAGAAATTTCTCCCGTTCGCCGGCGTCAAGTTTTGAGGCCAGCTTTTGATAATAATCGATACCTTCCAGCAGATTCTGCCTGAATTCGGTAAAATATTTTGTTGTCCTGTCCAATAATCCTATCTTTACCTTTTTCAACTCCTTGAGAAGATACTCGACATAAAGCCTCAATTCAGTAATAAACATGTGCGCACGAGGGGCCCCGGATAGCAAATTGCCTCGACCATATATATGATCTGTCATTTCTTCGAGCGTGGATACTCTTTTAAATCCAAGAATTCCGGGGCCGCAACAAACTGCGGTTTTGGCAGTCGAAGTCAGGGCATTTTTCAACTCGGCGCCGCCGGCCAGATCAAGACAGATGCATGAACGGCTTATAACCCTGTCATAGATAAGATTCCTTTTCTCCGGTGATATTTCCTCTTTGTCCAGTTTTGCCAGTCTCTTTTCCTGATATTTTCTGGAGGCCCGACAAAGCGGAAGGTCTGAAAATTCGGTTTCCGTCCCAAGGTATCCCTTGGGGCAGGGGCTACCCGGTCGTCCTTGTTGAATGCGATCAAGTCGGATTTTTTCACTGTCGGAAGTTCTCAGATTCCAGAATGGAATACCCAGCGGCGAGCAATCAGTCAGGCTGATATCGTTTTCATCGGCGGCAATCAATTTGCGCAAATGACCCGCATCGACATTGGTGGCCTCGGGGACAAGCAAAAAGGGCGAGCCCCATCCGACACTGTTCAGATGGAAATAATTTAACAGAAACCGATGTTCGGCGTTGGTTCCGACTCCACCCTGCGCCGTCAATTGAACGGGCATGGAAGAAGGACAGTATCGCCCGAGAGAAGAGAGCGCCTTTTGATAATCCTCAAAAAGCTCCATTGTTAGTTTATCGCGGTTTTGCAGAAACTCCTCAATAATCGGCCCCATCAGAAGACCCTTGGTGGCGAAGGCATGACCGCCGCAATTAAGCCCTGATTCAATACGATATTCAGAAACCCATAGTCCGTGCCTGGCCAGAAGCTTGCCCTGAAGGGCGGCCGAACGGAAATCGCTCACTTTGAGTATTATCTGTTTTCTGGGAAGTCCGCTTTCGGTTGGGAAAAAATCATCAAAAGCTGCCATATAGGCAAACAGGCGGCGATTAACACCGGCGGAGAGTACGATTGATGACCGCAATTTGCTCCTGGCGTAGCCGCGAAGGGCCGACATGGCCAGAGCATATTCCGGAGCCAGTTTTTCACCATTCCTGTACATGTCACGATCAAGCTTGGTCATGATATTGACGTCAATCTTACCAAATACGATATGGCAGCGAAGCATTTCCTGAAAGACTGCCTTCTCCTGTGGATTTTTGGAGTCCTGCATAGTCTTATAAAGCCGTTTAATGCCACCCTCCGGAAGCAGGTCAAAATATCTGGCCAGGTCATTGGTCGGACCGAATGGCAATTTTTGCATGTTTTCTGCCTGTTCCGCTACAATCTCATCGATCTGGTTAAGATAGGCGGTGATTCGCCTGGCACGGGCATCATCTTCCCGCCCGGAAATAGCCCGGTAAGGGCGCTTAAAAATTCGGCTATGAAACTTGCGCATCTTTTCCATTAAAATATCATCCCCGATGGAGATTACCGAGGTGATTCCATATTTGGCGACTCGCAACGGCGTGTCGATGGTAAAGCCGGTCCCCATTACTGGGATATGAAAAGTATGGGGATTGGACTGCACATGTCCAGAAGCGGCATTACATATCAGACAGACATTGTCATGATGATTGTTGTTGTTGAAGTTGCCGCCCATAATATTACCTCCTGTAGATTCCATGCATCATCATTTCCAGCATGTTATCAACCATGGTCTCCAATGATATATGATATTCATCAAGAGCCCATTGAAATTCCAATGAAGCCAGCGCCACAATAAGAACATGCGCAGCCATTTCCACGTTATTAATAACCAGTTCGTTTCGTTTGATTCCCTGGATCAGAATATTCTTGACAATTTCCTGTTCCTCCTTAAGAAATTGCTTCCTGAACTGGGCGATATGCGGCCAGTAGTCACCCCAGGTTTCGTAAGTAACTCGATAGAAATTGGCAAATTCATGGACCTTTCCCAACCTTGTCATCAGATGTGCCTTGAGCTTGTCGGGGACTTCGACCTTCAGATCAATGGCGGCCCGAATCTCAGCCAAAAGCTGGTCAATTTCATCTTTGATAACAGCATCAAAAATTTCATTTTTATTCTTGAAGTATTTGTAAATAGTGGCCTTGGAAATATGGCCCTCTCTGGCGATGTCGTCGGTCGTAACCTTTTTCAGTCCGAATTGTGCGAATAAAATCTGTGAGGCCTTTATAATAAGTGCCTTCTTATCCATAAGAAAATCCCCATAAGCAAAAACGTATATTGCATTATACGTTTTTTGGTTTAATTAGCAACATTTTTTTGAGATTTTTTGAAAAATTACGTCATTTTCAATATTTCAATTATCATGTTATAATACAACATCTTACATGTTGATAAGATGTTCCGGGACGGACTATTAAGTTTATTTTTATCAGGAGAAATATGCAATAAGCGCGAAAGGATTGGCTTGGTAGTCCTCCATATCTATAAAAAGAGTGAACTAACTTTTGGAGATCAAAGTGCTAAAAATTGCAGCCCTTCTTTCAATCGCCGCCACCTTTATAATCCTGATCGTCGGTTGTGCGGATAATAATATTTCCGCCAACCAATCAAATGACAGCAAAATCGACATCCTGCTCCTGGTCAGCCGTAATTACGGCGCCAATTATTTTTTATATCGTGATTTATATGACCAGTACGGCTGGAATGTGACTCATGCCGGTGTCCTGAAAGAAATCCCGGCCTGTCCGCCATATTATTATCGCTATAAAGTACCGGTTATGGTCCCGGATATTATGACAAGCGAAATCAAAGATGTCGCCAAATATGAAGGCATTGCTATCATGCCATCGACTGGAGTCTTCTCGCCGGTTCCATTCGATGAATTTATAAATGACCGGCCAACTCTGCAATTAATAACGACAGCCGTGCAAAAAAATATTCCGGTAATTTCATCCTGCGCCGGGTCGCGGGTTCTGGCCGCGGCCGATGTAATAAAGGGCAAAACCATCATCGGCAATCCCGAATTCAAGGCAGAATGTGAAGCTGCCGGCGCAACTGTCGTAGATAAGGATCATCCTCCCCTTTTCGAGGGAAGCATCATAACCACGGCGCGGGGAATGTACTATAGCGTGGCCAACTGCATGGCCCTGGCAACAGCGATAGAAGAGCGGCAGCCGAAGGGAAAACATCCTGAATATCCCGACAAGGAATTCATTTTTTCGGATGTCGTCAATTTTGCGAAGGATACGATTGTATGGGGACAAACATTCGGCGGTTTCGCTGCCGATGGCGCCCAGGCGTTTTGTGAAACGGAAAATGGCGGCTTTTTGATAGTCGGATATACCTTCTCGCATGGAACCGGTGACGCCGACATCCTTGTTGTCAAGACCGATGCCGAGGGTAAAAAAGTATGGACCAAAACGTATGGCGGCGCCGGAACGGAATACGGCTACGGATGTCTGCCGGTTGAGGACGGCTACATTATAACAGGATACACGACATCATACGGTTCAGGTTCAAAAGATGTCTACCTTATTAAGGCCGACACCAAAGGAAATGAAGTCTGGTCAAAAACATTCGGTGGTGCAAGCTGGGATGTCGGCGCTGCTGTGGCCAAAACCGATGACGGCGGCTTGATCGTATGCGGATTTACCCAATCCTCGGGTAACGGTGAGGAGGATGTCTATCTGATCAGAACTGATGCCAAAGGCAATGAAATCTGGTCGAAGACTTTTGGTGAGGAACGATCGGAAATGGGGAATTCTGTCTATGCTTCGGGCGACGGGGGATTCATTATCGGCGCCACCACCGGAACAACCAAGGGGGGCAACAGCGATTTTTATTTGATCAAAACCGATGCCGACGGCAATGCACAATGGTCAAAAAAATACGCCACGAACGGAAGCTATGGTCATGGTTTTGACTGGTGCAGTTCCATGTGTCCGACAAAAGACGGTGGATATATAATGGCCGGGTACTCCGACTGCGAGGATATAATGAACGCACATGCTATCAGAGTCGATTCACAGGGAAATGAAATCTGGTCAAAGAGCTTCGGCAACAGCAAATTTTATGATTACGCTTATTCCGTACGTAACAGCAGGGACGGCGGGTACATTGTCGGCGGCACCACCAAGTCGGTCGACAGCACCAAAATATACAATAACGATTTTTATCTGGTTAAACTTGATGCCGTTGGAAATATAGCCCGTCAGCAGGTTATCGGCGGGGCCGGTTTAGAATGGGGCGCACAGGTCCGCGAAACGGAGAACGGCGATATTATCATTGTCGGACAGACGAATGACCGAAATTCCGAATCTTTTGATGTATGTATGATAAAAGTAAGCGGCGCCGATTGATCACCAAACGGCGCCGTTATATGCTATTCGTAGCGAAGGGCATCGATCGGATTCAATGCCGAGGCCTTTCGAGCCGGATAGAAACCGAAGAATATTCCCACCACTGCCGAAAACATGGCCGAGATGACAATAATCTCCGGATTAATCACGGCATAAATATCGGTAAGATGATTTAATCCATAAACCGTCGCGAACGATAATATGATTCCGATCAAGCCGCCGGAAAGACTCAGCACGACCGCTTCCGATAAAAATTGAACAAGAATATCACTGGCTCTGGCACCGATCGACAGTCTAATGCCGATCTCGCGGGTTCGCTCGGTAACCGAGACAAGCATGATGTTCATGATGCCGATTCCACCCACGACCAGCGAAACCGCCGCAATGGCACCCAGAAGCAGGGTCATGGTTTTCGAGGTAGCGGTAACCGTCTCGGTGATCTCGGCCTGATTGGCGATCGAGAAATCATCATCGGTACCTTCATCCAGTCGGTGCGATTCGCGTAAAATAAGACGCATCTCCTCCTGCGCTGCGTTCATATGCTCGGTATCGATGGCACTGGCATTAATCATATCGATATACTGAGTACCCTTCAGGCGATAGAGGACGGTGGTGGATGGAGCCAGGATGACATCATCCTGATCCATTCCCATACCGCTCTGGCCTTTCGATTTGAGAACGCCAATGATGGTGAAAGGGATGTTGCGGATACGAATACTCTGGCCGACCGGGTCCTGGTCTGCGAAAAGTTCATCGGCGATGGTCTTGCCGATAAGAGCAACTTTCCTTTTACCGGCAATATCCTTTTCCGTGAAAAACTCGCCCGATTCCAGCTGCCAGTTTCTGATCGTGAAATAATCGGTCGATACCCCATAGATGGATGTGTTCCAGTTTCCTGTCCCGCCGATAATCTGCCCGCCGGACCGAACAACGGGCGATATCCCGCTGAGAAGGGTGGATTCCTTTTGCAGTTTTTCGACATCATTGAATGTGAAACGATTGAAACTCCCGGCGCCGCCGCGGACGCCCCCGGTTCTGGAACTCCCCGGCATGACGATAATAAGATTCGTCCCCAGAGCACTGATATTCTGCTCGATTTTAGCCTGCGATCCGCTGCCGACGGCAACCATGACAATCACGGCGCTGACACCGATAATTATTCCGAGTGATGTCAGAAGGCTCCGCATCCGGTTTTTCAAAATGCTCCGCATCGCCACTCTTAATAGATTCTTTATTTGCAGCATGGTACAGTTCCTTCTATTTCCGTTTCTTCATCCGCCAGACCGGCCAGGTCGGCGGCGGCATCACGCCTGCTCTCGACCTGTTTGTCCCAAAGCACCAAACCGTCCTTGATTCGTACAATCCGCTTGGCATAATTGGAAATGTCCGGTTCATGAGTCACCAAAATGATGGTGATGCCCTGATTATTAAGATACTGAAGAACCGAAATAACTTCTATGGATGTCCGTGAATCGAGATTTCCGGTCGGTTCATCGGCCAAAACAATAGCCGGTTTATTGACCAATGCGCGGGCAATAGCCACCCGCTGCTGCTGTCCGCCGGAAAGCTGATTAGGTTCATGGTCCAGACGCTCACCGAGGCCGACCCGCTCGAGAGCCTCGATAGCGGCTTTACGGTGATTCTTGATTCTTCCCGTTCGATCATAAAACAGCGGCAGCTCGACGTTTTCGAGAGCAGAAGTTCGCGCCAGAAGGTTGAACCCCTGAAAGATGAATCCGATCTGCTGATTGCGGATATCGGCATATTCGCGTTTATCAAGAGAACTGATTAACTTACCGTTAAGATAGTAATCTCCCGAGGTCGGGACATCCAGGCAGCCAAGCAAATTCATGAGAGTCGATTTTCCCGAACCGGAAGAACCCATGATGGCCAGGAAATCGCCGCTTTCGACGGTCAGGTCTATTCCGCGGAGGGCATGAACGGCCAGATCGCCCATCTGATATATTTTCACCAGCTTACGTGTTTCTATTACTTTTTCCATAACTAACCTTCATTCAAAAATTCATAGCATCGTTATTCATCTAAAAACCCGGAGGCGGACCGAATCTTTGGTTGGAACTCTGGCTGGTACTGCTGCTTGTCGTTGTCTTGGTGCTTCCTTCACTCGTAATAACCTCCATCCCCTCTTTGAGGTCACGACTCAAGACGATTTCGGTGTTGGTTCCATCAGTAATACCGGTTCTGACCATGGCCATTGCCAGCGAACCATCATCGCCGAGGTACCACACTTGTCCGGCATCCTGGGGCCTTTCGCCCGTCGGCCGGTCCCCTGTCGGGCCAAGGGGAGGCCTCGCCTGGGTCGAATCAACCGGCATAGCCGCCCGCGCGGCCTGACGTTTTTCGAAAGCTTGCGCCATCTCCTCTTCCGAGGGCTGATAGCGAAGAGCACTGTTTGGAACCACCAGGGCATCTTCCCGGCTTTGAGTGATGAAATCCACTGTCGCGGTCATGCCGGGAAGTAATAAATTCTCATTATTGGCGGCATCTACCACCACCGTATAAGTGACAACATTGGAGACAGTCTCCGGTTCCAGACGTATCTGGGTAACGGTACCATTGAACGTTTTATCGGAATAGGCCTGGACCTCGAAACGAACGGCCTGGCCCAGTTTTATCTCACCGATGTCGCTTTCATCAACATCAACCAGAATTTCCATGTGCGAAAGATCCTCAGCGATATGAAATAAGGTCGGTGTCGAAAGGCTGGCTGCCACGGTCTGTCCGGCTTCGACATTCTTAGCCATGACAATGCCGTTTATAGGCGACGTAATGAAAGCATATTCAAAATTCTGTCTGGTGCGCTGAAGAGCCGCCCGGGCTGATTTTAATGAAGCCTCGGCGGTTTTGACGCTGATTTGATATGGCAAATAGTCGGCTTCCGAGATCAGTTCCTTTTCATACAGCTTTTTATTGCGGTTAAAATCGGACTTTGCCTGCTCCAGACCGGCTTCGGCTTTTTCCACGCCGGCTTCAGCGTCAATCAAAGTGACTTTTAATACGGTCGTATCAAGCACAGCCAGAAGCTGGCCTTTTTTCACTTTATCGTTGAAATCAACATAGATGGCATCTATTGTTCCGGATACCTGGGTACCGACCTCTACAGTGGTAACCGGGCTGAGCGTTCCGGAGGCGGAAATGGTGTTTTCAATATTTGTCCGGGAGACTTTTCCAAATTGATATTGAACAGCATCTGATTTGACAAAAAAGCTGTAAATTCCACGCGCTCCGCCAAGTATGACCAGTAGCAGCACAATTCCGTAGATTAGTTTCTTTTTCATTATCCTTCCTCCTTTTAAAAGAGCCGGTCTTGACGGCCATTTTATCTATTTCTGTTTTTAAGACAAACGGCAGAAACAAAAGACTAATTAATCCGGCAAAACTGATGGAATTAAGGAAGAAGGAATTGGCGGGCCATCTCCTCGTAAACCCGGGCAACCGACAAAAGTGTCTGGAGTTCAACATATTCGCCGGCGCAATGATGGTTGGCCCCTTTGGGACCGAAGACAATAGTAGGGATATTGCCTTCACCGGTAAAGACATTGGCATCGACAATTCCACGATGTCCGGCGAAATGGGGCGCGCTCCCGATTACGCGGCGATACACTTCTTTAAAATTATGGACGAACGTCGCCCTTTCATCAAGCACATATGGCTCATAGCAGGGAGGCGGCGTTTGAATATCGACAGTCGATTTCAGTTCAAGTGATTCGATCAATTGCCGCATGTCACGCACGGCGACATCAATTGTCTCGCCGGGAACGGTCAGGCGGGTAATAATCACTTCGCAATGCTCCGGGACGACAATGGAATATTCTTTATAGCCGCCCTCGATTTTTAGGGTGCAGATGGTTCCCTTGCCGAACAACGGATGCTCCCTCATTTTAAGCGTATTCAGGCGGCTGATAATGGCGGCGGCATCATCGATGGCATTAATTCCGCCAAGATGCGGCCGAAAGGCATGAGCCGCCTTGCCTTTGATAACCAGTTTATATAATACCTTGCCGGTGACGGCCAGCGGAAGATAACTTTTTTCCGAATCACCATAAAAATGCTCCGCGTGTAACATGGCATCGCATCCGGCATATTCGGTTTTAAGAAAGGCCCTGGCACCGGCGCTGAGTCCCTCCTGATCGACCGTCACTACCATACCAAGACGACCTTTAAAATTGGACTTCTTCCTTGTTTCAGCCAGCGCCTTGAAAGCGGCCATCATACACGCCAGGCCGGCCTTCATATTAATTGCACCAAGCCCATACATGCGGTTTTCAGCAATGATCGGGCTGAGGGGATCATGCTCCCACCCGGATGCGGCGGGAACGGTGTCAGAATGACCCGAAAAGGCCAGTGATTTGCCCCCCGAACCGAAATCCAGAAAGGCATAAACATTGGACCGCCCGGGGGCAATCTCATGCCAAATTGGCTCAACCCCATAGGTTCTGATTTCATCAGCGATAAAGGCGGCCAGAGGGTCCTCGTGAGGAAGGGCTGATCTGATCGATATCATCTTTTTAAGAAGATTGACGATATAATCGTGACTGATACTCATTTCCGGCATTTCCATATTCCGAAATTGATTTTTATGCTTTTCAATATATACTTTAATAAAATCCAGATGTTTCGGATATAAAAAAAGGCAGGAGCAAAAACTCCCGCCTTTAGGTCCTCTACACTTACACAACAATCTGGAAATAATCAATATCCGTACAGAGTCGGATAATCCTGAACCGGAATTTCGTAAATAGTGCCGTCCGATTCCCTGTAGGCGGCCAGAGTTGGATGCCATTTGCCCCGCTCGCGTATCATCATCTGGGCCCAGTCATAAGGCGGAATCATGACATGATGGCAAAGCCGGAACTCCCAGTCGGCATCGAGGAAAGTATAATGCTCGACTATCAGGATGCCGGGATAGGTCATATAGCTGAACCAGGTGCGATCGGAAAAATCGCCTAATTCAGGATGTTCGGTCTCGAGCCAGTTGACAAAGTCGGCCATTCTATCCTGAGCAATGCTGGAGACCCCGGTGCCGTCCCAGTTAATCATTTCAACATCAAGAGAGACCGTCTGCGACATGGTGGCATTGGACGCCGTCAGCTCAAGCGTATAGGTCTGGATTGCAGCGGTTCTCTTCGGATGAACCGTGATTTCGAAAACGGTAAGATCGGCATTGATAACGGCCTTGTCGAGGGCAGCGCCAAGGGCGCGGTCGGCATTAAGACTCAGGGCAACATCACCGACGAGATCAACATCGGGCACCAGCCTGAGGATAAAAATTCCACCGCCCTGAGGATAACTCCGAATGTAGGAATACTTTGCTTCAATTGTAAAGTTCCCAGTTCCGGTGGCGGGCGGTTCGACTTTCTTCACCACCGGGCTGTTTTCCTGCGGTTGGACCGCCTTCTCATTGGAACAGCCGACAATCAAAATGCCGGCCAGAAAGAGCAGCCCCAGCAAAATTGCAATGTTCCGTGTCATAGTATTACTCCCTATCTATTAATGTTATTATATAGAGTAACCGGTAGTCAATCCAGGCTATAATATTTCGCGCATTTTTTGCGCCGATTCATGGATTTAACAGACTATCATACCCACAGTGCTTTAATTACAATAGGTGTGATTATCGCCAAATCTTACAAAGGATTTTGTAATTGTGACATTTTTTGTGAGGGTAATCAGATTATTTATGAATTTGCCGCTGATCCTGACGAATTGTCAAATAAGAATGGGAGGGGCGACCTGCCCCTCCCATATTAGTTATTATTATTTTACAAGCATCATTTTTCTGGTCTCAGTGTAATCTCCAGCTGCGAATCGATATAAATAAATGCCGGAGGCGACCGGATGGCCATCTAAGTCGCGGCCGTCCCAGGTTATGCTATAGGTACCGGCCGGCCGGGTTTCATCCACGAGTGTTGCCACTTTTTTGCCAAGAATATTAAACACCTCGATTGTCACCTGCGAGCGCGTAATTATACTATACTCAATATTGGTTATTGGATTAAATGGGTTAGGATAATTCTGCGATAACTCGAAACGATATGGCAGAATCTCGCCATACTCCTCATTCTCGATTCCGGTGACAACCTCGGTCGTAAAAGCGGCATAAACACCTGTTTCGAAAATTGCACCGTAAACAGTATTCTGCACCGTATCGGCCTGGCCGCCTACCAGGCTCCAGAAATTATTGTCCCAACGGAAGATTTTCAATGAGGATTCCTTGCCATGTATTCCAGTGTAAACGTCAAGATCGGCATCATCATAGCGAATCATGAGTCCGGCCCCGGCGGAAACGATGCCGGAGGGATAGCATGAAAGGGCATGAACCCGCCCGGCTTGAACGGCATTTTCATCCAGACCGGTGCGAAGCGGTGGATATGATGACGATGTTACCATAAACCTGTCAACCGTTCCGGCCGTTGAGTCAAGGTACATCTCAACTCCTCCGTATGGCCCGATTATATGATGATTGTTGCCTGCAATAATATAATCAGCGGTTGCGAAGAAAGCGCTCAAGGAATCATCGACCGCCCATAACAGAAATGATCCGGCGACATCGGGGTCGTCGGTCAGGGAGGCGGTATATGCGGAACCGTCAAGAGTCAGACTCAGTGTGGCCGCGGTCAATCCTTCCGGCCTGATTTCAACTTCCGGTGTCGCGGAGAAAGAATTCAGAATGGCAGATGCAAATTGAATCGAATCGGCCGATATCGATGGATCGAAAATTATCGGGTAGTCACCATAAACAGGCTGGGCGTCAATTGTTACCGAATCATCCTGAAGCAGCATAGTATAATTGTTGCCCAATATGCTTATGCCTTTTCCGCCAACAGTCGCTTGGCCGTAAACCCAGACCTGCTTAGACACGGCTGATTTGGATTTCTCCGTTCCCAGCGTATCGACTTTGCCGGCAACCATGACCAGATCGCCATCCTCCGCTCCGAGAACATAAATCTTACCGGCATCAGAAGTCGCTCCCTGTTGAATATCGCGGACAGTGGCGCCCATCAGAGTTTTCCGCAGAACAATATCGGCATTGGCCAGCGGGACACCGCTGACGGCGTCTCGTACCTGAAGATTAAGAGTTTTGACCCCTGCCTCCGGTGCTTCCACGGGAACAGGAAATATAATCTGTGCGCCGATATTATAATCCAGCAAAAGAGTATCATCGACAATCTCATTGGGCCCGAACAGGTAATCATAGCCGGAGATCAGTTCGCGCTCATCATCATCCGGTTTAATAATTGAGGCAAGGATATCATCGGTTCCGTAGCGTCGCTCGAATCGGGCTTCGAACTGATCCCAGCAGGATCGGAAACTGTTCTTTACGTACTGATCAGTGTTCCGGCAGGCGGCATCGGCGTACTGTGCGGAACTTGACATTTCGCTGGCATAATTACCGCCCGATTCATATTGAAAATCCATGAAGCCATAGTTCCAGATTGTCGGGCAGCGCACGCCGCCGGCATCAAATTTATATTCATCGTAAAACCCGAGCACATAATGTCCCAATTCATGTGCCGTCGTGCGATAAACAATGCTTGAATCCATCTTGAGAGGATGTTCATCATAGCTCTGGTTGCGGCTTTCCCCTTCATCACCAAACCATTTGCGCGGCAGTTCCACTGTTGCATCGGCCACCACCGGATTGTAGATACCCATTGCGCCTGCACAAGGATGAACCGTGTTTTTGGCATAAACCCAGATATCGGCCTGATCCCAGAGATAGCGATCGTCATAAATCATCACCGTATCTATCCGCACCTGGCCATCGGTGACATCATAAAGATAATTGGCCATTCTCCGGAATGATTCCTGCAATCCCTGCAAATATTCCGCGGTGGCATCCCAGTCAAGCGAAACAAGAAGATTATAGCGGACCTCGGTGTGCATCAAGAATATATCCTGCTCTGCCTCATCGGTCAAAGTGTCAAAGAATATCGTCGAGAACGAATCAATTGCCATATTGTCCAGATGCACCGAGTACATTGTCCCCAGCGTTCCCATATGCTTGACGGCCAAAGAATCATCAAGAACACGGCTTATTTTGACAGCATCGCCGATAGCCAGAGTATCCTCACCGGCATCATGCGACACGATAAAGCTGTCGGTGGTAAAAAAAGTCATCTCCAGCCGCCCCTCGTCATCGGTGGTAACTCGACCCAGCGTATCCTCGGTAAACTGCGGGGCATCATCCGCCACATGAATAATCTCGAATTCCGCATTGGCCAGGCTGTCGCCCCACATATCGCGGACTATCAAGTACTTATTGGCATTATATCTGCGGAGCATGGTGTAGTTTGCGAAATAGAACCAGCCGCTGGTGTCGGCGTGCAAGATACTTCCCACATCGACACCGGTCGAGCAGGTCCATAGTTCTACGCCCGAATGACTGAATTTGCGGACAGTATTACTGCTGCTCCGAATATAAATGTTTCCATCACGATCGGCGCCATAACAGCCGGCGATTTTATATAGTGACCACCGCACAGCTCCCGTAGAGGCATCAAGCATGACTGTCTCAAACTCCGACTCCAATGATGATTTTGTTGAAACCAGCCAATGGTAGAATAGCACATTGCCACTGTAGTCAGTGGCAGGCTCATAGGGATGACCCCAGTTTGTTTCACCTGCGAATGAATTTGTCCAGTGATTGAAGCGTGAGACATGGGTCCAATATGGCTGCGGTGACATGTATTGATGCCTGAAAACCAGTAGCTCGCCATTAAGACCGGTAAATATCTTTGAACTATATATATCATCGTCACTTGATGACAGCCAGGTTGTATTGACAAATCCGCCGGCATTTGTATAGCGCTGAAGATAAAGTGTACTTCGGAAATAAGTAGAATTGCCATTTGGTGCGGTGAAACAGCTGTCCCGGCAGTTTTGGCAAAGGCTGTTGCAGCAAAACTCAAGAGTCTGGATTCCGACGTTTACGAATCCTTCGTTGTCGGCTGTCATATTCCACAATGCGACTGGCTGCCGATCCCCCCCGATAATGCGTTCTACCAGAGTCGGCGCGCCGGAAATGGCATCGAGCTTATATATAACCGCGTGACTCATTACCCCTGATCCGCCGTAAGATCCCCAGCCGTCAGGCAGCGAGTCGATACAAAAACTGTCGACCGGCACTTCGGTGAAACCGATCCAGAGGTTGCCATCGATATCTGCGGCGGCCCTTGGATATTGCACGTAAGGAGCCTGGACACCATCGAGGACTTGGCTCCAGGCAAGTGTTCCCTGAGCAGTAACCTTTATCCCCACAGCAGAAATAACTTTATTATTCTCATCCTCATGATATCCCGTTGCGAAAAAATCACCAGCCGGGGAACGCCCGAAATAGTCGAGATACAGACCGGGGTCCGGATAGCTGACCTGCCACTCGATTGTGGAGTCCGGTTTTATTTTTGTTACCCGTGCACCGCTGATACGGTCGCCGGCGTAGGAAAGCACAAAAACATTGCCTGAATCATCGGCGATAATAGGATGATCTATATAGGCATACCAGCCAAGGGTT
>JBFMFJ010000030.1:0-16807 GCA_040752235.1 Candidatus Zixiibacteriota bacterium
CCTTTATGAACAACATCACCGGCCGAGATCAACCAGCGGGAAATCATGGCTGAAATGGTGGATGTAACGACTGTCGCCTCGGTCTCATCAAAAACTATTTCCGCCGGGGCGTTTATCGAGGATTCAAATTGTGCGGATCGGACCGCTTGCACTTTGATACCGGCCCGTTCCGCGGTCAAATCCGAAGCGAATTGAATAAGAGCATTGTCGGTGGCACATACTGAGGCATTGGGCCGGAAATTAAGCGATATCTCGATGTCATTGCCGTCAAATTCGAGATTCCGAGTTAATAAAATCTCTTCCTGTGGAAATTTTATTCCGGGGTTGCACAGACGGCAGTGCGATTCCGGAATACCATGCCCGGCACACCAGTCGCCGGAATCTTTGAATTTTGTTTCGAGAGAGGGATTGCACCTGGTGCATTGCGATTCGGGGACAAGATGCTCGGCGCACCAATCCGCAACGTTATGGCTGTCGGTCGTCAGGGCCGCTGTCTGCCCATGTTCGCCGGGGGCATGGTTGTGCCCTTCATGTCCTTTTTCGACGCCGTCATTTTCAGCGTGGGTATCGGACTGGCCGGAATTGCACCCGCCCATCAGAAATGCCGCCGCAATAATTATAAAAAGCATAAATTTCATGTTGTATCTCATCAGAACCTCTGACTGTAATCATTGTTGCTGAGATTCGTTTTCCGAAAATGACGGAGTAAATAACGCCATTACGGAGTCAATTATGAATCTGATTATTATAAACCGGTCATGCCGGCAGAGGACGATTATGAAAGACGGCGGGGAGGATGGTCGATTCCGGAGGATAGAATGTTGAATGACTGCGATGGCGGCAGATGAAAATGCCATCCATATATATGATCCCAATAGCTTAAATCCGGGCCATTGTCAGGCAGCATGTGTAAAATCGGTGAGCAGGTCACGCAGTCGCTGCAATCCTCGCAGGAGTCATCACACATGTCCTCGCAAATCCGGTCGTGAATCCCCGATAAAAAATCGGCCGAAACCGCCAGGGCAACGATTAGCATAAGTCCCAGAATGGCGGTCTTTCTGAGGGGGAACCTGACTGCGATTTGTCTGATGACTGTTTTCATTATCCTTTATACGTCGATTCCGTTTTGGAATGAAAAATTTTAAATAATATACTAAATAAGTCCCCATTGTCAACCCCTGATTTTCAATTCATTGCGATCAGGCAATATCTTCGCCCCAAAGTCACAAGAATAAGTCGAGCGTCTTTGTCCTTGCTGCGCAAAAGCTTAAGATTTAAATTCCGGAAATCCCTGATCCCGCGCGGCCGGTTTTGTTGCCGGGTTCGGTCCTTTTTTGAGACACGCTTTGATTATTGACAGGAGCCCCCTGGAAATCTTATTATTATTAACGCGGTGATAGCGAATTTCGATAAGTTTATGGCGTAAACCAACATCGTCGATATGAATTGACAGGGGAGGTACTTTCTATGCCGGGCAAATTCAACTGCAGCCTATATTTAGTCGTTTTTTTTATTCTGATTTTAATACCACAGCTTGCCGTCAGGGCCGAAGAATTGTCCGGGGATTTCCAGATGATAAGCACCGGGTCCGGACTGACGCTCCACAAAGAGATGTATATGCTTCCGGCCACATATTCAGATGAGTACGACAAGGCCCAGACCGAGGCGGTTTTTCAGTTGAGCGCCAAACACCGCCTTTTCAGAACCCGGTTTTATTTCGGTTATACGCAGATTTCGTTCTGGCAGGCCTATGATCACCGCAACTCGGCGCCGTTCCGGGAAACCAATTATAATCCGGAAATATTCTATCGGACGCAGCGGTTTCCATTTTCGGGAGGCGAAGTCGGCGCGGATATCGGCTTCGAGCATGAATCGAACGGCCAGAAACCGCCGATTTCGAGAAGCTGGAATTTGTTGTACTTCTCGCCGTACTACTGCGATTCCAATATGCTTGTTTACCTGAAAGTGCGGTATCGGATTCCGGAGGATGAGAAAGAATCGCCTCTGGATGCAGTGGGTGATGACAACCCCGATATAACCGATTATTTGGGTTACACTGACCTGAACTTTTTCTATAGATTTCTTAAGAACCAGACGTTTCATGTAATGCTTCGCGGCAACCCCGACACCGGGCGCGGGTGGATCAGCCTGATGTACAGCCTGCCGGTGCCCCAAAGCACGACTACATATATGTGCCTGAAAGTCTCGCACGGTTATGGCGAAAGCCTGGTGGATTATAAAAAGGAATTGACAAGAGTCGGGGTCGGTATCACGTTCAGCCGATGATGATTGAGGTGAAATAATAGAGGGAGCAGAATTATGCAGGTTATTCGAATCAAAGAAGGCGAGAGCTATGAGCCGGAAAAGGACTGGAAGCGGATTTCGCTTTGCAGTCAGCCGGATATTTCGATAGAGCATTTTGTCAAACCGCCGCGCCATGAATCCCCGAAACATAATCATCCCAACGCGCAGGTGCTGGTGGTTTTGAAAGGGAAGATTGTCGTCACCGGCGAATCGGGGGAATATGAGCTTGGTGAAGGCGACACGATATATATCCCGGGTGATGAGATGCACGTGGTGAAAAACCCGCTTGATGAAGTTTCGATCGGGCTGGACATATTCGTCCCCGGCCGCTCCTTCGACTTCTGGCTGAAGAGGAAGAAGGGGTAGCTTGTACGATTCAATAATGTAGTAAAAAAACTATGGTGGAATTAATATCGGTCGTAATTAAGTTCTTTTGTATTTATTTTGGATTATTTTGGTACAGACTTTGTACAAAACACTGCACCTCATTTTACAGATATTTACCAAATGAGCGAGAACCTCGTTCGCCAATAAAATGTATTGTACCTACGCAAATCTCCCATGCTTCTTTATGCCCACTATTCTTTATTTTTTCGAAAATGTGACTTAAATGCTCTTCCCAATAATCAATATTCCAGGGAACCGGATCTGCGTGGACTATTAAATCTGTGGCCTTTGCGACCCTATATGCATCTATTTCAATGAATTCATTTAAACGTTTTATTACTCCATGTGTCCACTCAATTTTGCCTTTTGTAATTGATAACACACGCAACAAAGTATCTATTAACCATTCCATATTCATTTGAGCATAGGTAAACCACCAACCAAACTCTTTCATTTCTTGCGTTTTTAGTTCAGGTGTAATCTCTGAACCTTCAAGCTCAAACAGGCGCCAGTCCAATAATTCTTCCAACCTCTTAAGCGCCTTGAGGCCATCCTTGCCAATGGGCAATAAAGTCTCTAATGATCGGCCTATAGACTCAACAGCATAAGATCGTAGCCTAATATTTCCATTTGTAAATACCTTTTTAATTAAGCAATCCTCACTATTCAGAGGATCAATACCCCACCAATAAAATACTGTTAAGTGTTTTACATAATTCTGTTTTGGTTCGTTAAATGATTCTTCAGTTTCACAATCATTAGACCAGTCAAATGCATCTATAAAAAACTTTCTGATGTTTCTAAAAAGATATCCGTCTGGTCGGTTAAATGAAAAATAACCTTCAAAAGCAGCGTCTCGATATTTTTTTAATTCTTCACTTTTTGGAATAATAATATCCAATTTATTTTTAATATAATTCAAATCAAAAACAGCCAACCATTGAATATACCAACCAATAATAGAACGAATAGTCAATGTAGGTTCAGTCACAGTATTTAATAGTTTTTCTATAACGGGTTTAGCTTCTTCTGGGATTGAATGTCGTTTCTCTTTAGCGTCTTTTTCAAGATTTAAATTTTCATCAACCCAATTCAAATAATGAAATAAACAATGAACGGCTTCACCTCTAACAGTATTAATAGACATGTCCACTGGGCTCATATTAGAGCCGCCATATTCTGCTTCAAACTCTATGGTTGGATCACTATCCCCACATAATCTCTCTATTAAATCCCAAACATTCTCCCTAAGATTAAATGGTATTAGGTTCGGTAATTTGAGTCCTTCTGAGATTAAACTTGCTACTTGTTTGCGAACACCTACCCAGCCAGTCTCAAAATCATCTCCTGATTTATCCGGCTCCGCAAGGTTATTATCCATCACTATTCGTTCAAATAGCTTAATAATGAGTTGCCAATCTATATTGATTTTATTTTTTATTCCTTCTTCTAATCCCGAAAAATAATAATAGATGTAGACTGGTCTTAACACTTTTGGATCGATAGAATTTGCTATTTGCGCATATTCCATTGCACGATTTCTCACGTCGTCCTTAAAAAATCTGCCTAATCCTTCAGAAGATGGTGAACAATGATCTCCAGAAGGAATCCACTCCGTTAAATATTTAATTACCTTCTCAACAGATTTTTGTCTTAAATCTTCATTGTCTAAAGGACTCGTTGGGCCAATCCAACTGGTTCTATGAGATAGGAACTCAGGATGCTGCTCAATTTTGAATTTTGTCATGAGGTTATTATAGATTGCTTTATGTTCACAATTCAAGTATCCTACAATAGGATTGTAATGTCTTAATTTCCACCTGCCGACATAAGCTTCAAGCTGCTCCAGAGAAGGTTTGATCCCAGTTTCCTTTTCAATAATTGCCTTATAGTGTTCAAGGTTGGGCCCGGATGATATCCAATCATAATATACTTTTTGAATTTCGGGCTCAACATTACCAAAAGACTTTTCTAGAAATCGATAAAATTCGTAATGAATCCATGGAGTAGAAAATAATTTCTTATTTCGTAATATTGTTACTATTTGAGATAGTCCTAATTCAGAAAACTCTGTCAATAAATACAACTCTATTCTAAGAAACACTGGATATTTAAATTGTCTTAAGCAGGATAAAACGTCGTCAATTGAACCGCTTTCTTGCACTATTTGAAAAGATATGTCACGGATATGGTCTATTAAGTGGTCTTTTAACCGATCTGTTCTAGTGTTTTGCTCATGATTTTCAATTGCTGGTCTTGATATATAAGTGTAGTCAATGAATGCTTTTTCATCACCCTTAGCCTTATGTTCAATCCTAATAGCCCTAGATAATTTTTTGCATAATAAGGTCAAATAATCAATTGCCGCTACCTTGATTAAGGCAGTTTTAATTATTTCTAGGAGTCTTTCATAATGCCAATCATCGACATAGGCTTCCGCTTCAGGGGGGAGTTTAAGACCAAGTATATCTTGTTGTTTCTTATATTTCTCTTCATTAATTCTTACATCAAGTATTGTATCAGCAACAATTAATGCGGTTGATACTTGATTCTCTGTGGCAAGCTTTCTAACAAATCCCGCTAGCCGATCTGGGAGCAGAGTTATTGAGTTATATCTATTATTAATCCAGTCTTTTGCTCGATTCGCAAATGATATCAATAAAGAACTAGGTAATTTTTGCGCGATCTCGACCAATTCTTGATGAACTCGTGCGTTTTCTGTGTCCTCAACATTTTGAAGTATTTCACTTACAAGACTGGGATTAGAATCAGCGCATTTCATAAGAAACGAAGATTGCGGCCAAGATGGACATGAGACTGCACCGTCCTCATGGATGATTATATCAAAAGGTTTTGAAAAAAAACCAGCGTCTTTCAATAACAATAGCCACTCGCTATTTGTTATATTTCGGAAAAAATAGTCAGCAACAGCGGACCTTAGAAACAAGTTTTGTAGTTCATCTACATCGGTCTGATTGGGCTTTGATTTATCCATGAGTCTTTGGACACTTTTTTCAACCTCAAAGTATTCTGTTATAAGGCCTTCGAGCATATATTCAAATGCCGTTAATCTTTCTCTAAATTCACTCTCTGTTGTATTTGGACGACCGTGATGAGCTACACTTGTGAACCAATCCTGATAGTCAACCATCCCCTTCGCAGCATTTTGCTTTTCCTTTTCTTTTACTGGATTGCCCTTGTTTGCTCCTTCAATGATGGCCTCATACCTTTGGCGGCGACTGACTTCGGCCAGTTCATAGTATTTATCTAGTTCTGCAATTTTGTCCCTTAGTTGTCTATCAGTTGGGCTTGAACGATAAAGTGTAATTAACTCGCCAAGTTTTCCAAATGCATTTGCTTGAGAAGAATATTGAGGTAAATCGGGAAATGCTTCATGTAATCGACTTATTAATTCTCTACCCGAATGCGCAGCTTGAATTATATTTTCTGGATTACGGATTGCCTGTAACGCAACGAGCATTCCATAATAAATATTCCCCAGGCCAGGGCTTCTCTTGTCAAGATAGGCTCTAAGCGCATTTTGTCGTGCTGTTAGCTCTATAGGTTTATCAGCCGGTGAATATTCTGGTAATTTAGGCTTTGACATACAATATTTAATTACTTTATGAGCGGCAGATCCTTCATTCTTCAGGAAGGCTGTCCACATCTGCCACTTTTTTTCTCGAACAATATTTGTTTATTCCATGTTTATTTTCCGACTTATAGAAGATAAATAAATTACGTCATTTCGGCAATGGTTTTTTGCGGGCAGATTTCCCCGGTCGCCGTTTCATTCTTTCTCACCCTTCTTATTCGTGCTAGGCACGTTCGGCGGGGTCCTGCTGGTAAAAGATGCGCAGTTGCTCATACAGTTTGGGATGCTGGTTTTTCAACTGCCGGGGTATTTCGAAAAAGGCCTCGGTGATGACGGCAAAGAATTCAGCCGGATTCGAGGCGCCGTAGGCATCGATCAAATGCGGATGGTTCTGTCTCAGATCATTGAGCAAATTATTGTATTCATGGCTCAGAACACGGGTCCATGCCGTATACATGGTTGCTTTCGGCAAATCGGGTGCACCATCCATACTACCGTATTCACTGTCCAGTTGATGCGCGAATTCGTGGAAGACAACATTGTGACCGTCGCTGGGGTCCGCCGCACCGCGCATGACATCATCCCATGACAGCACAATCGGCCCCCGCCTCCATGATTCACCCATCCGTGCCTGAATATCTTCCTCGACCATTCCGCCGGGTATAATCCTCGATTCGGAAGCGAAGTAATGGTACGGATAAACATATATGGAACGCATGAGAGGGAAGTAGTCGGTCTGGCGATGAAGAAGCAGGATGCAGGCCTGGGCGGCGATGGTCACGCGGATTTCATCGGTAATTTCCAGCCCTTCAAAACCCTCGAATGTTTTCTCATGCAGGAACACCTGGATATGGCCATGAAGTTCCTTGCGTTCATCTTGCGTCAGATGTTTATAATACGGCACATTGCGCTCGATTATTTCCACCCATTGCGGAGGCAATGGCCGGCTTTGCCAGCGCCGGCGTCTTCTTTTTTCAATCCAAACATCGGTTTATCCCGCATCCTGTCGGCATTGTATAATACATTACTATTGAAGCGCTATCGTTTTTGACGCGATTTTTCGGGAATTTTGCTGTAATATATTAAACATCATGTAATTATACGAAATTGGCTTTGTTTTTGCGTTTTTAAAAAAATTGAGTGTCTATTCCCCGGCAATGGATGAAAGGCATAAACCGGATGGGGACTAATATTTCCGATTCCATCGGAAATGAGTGATCCTGCCCATTTTCTAATCGTCGTTGCGAGGAGCGAAGCCGAGCCGCCGGGGAGGATGAGCGACGCGGCAATCTCATCACATTTTGGCATAGTTGTTGTCATCATGTCAAAAGCGGCGTGATTGCCACGCTTCGATATGCGCATTTGGCGCATCTCTCCGCTCGCAACGACGTGTAAAAACAGATTTTTCAATAGACACTCCTCTATAAGACCCCCTAATGACCGATTAACAATCAAAGCGATGCTGAAATTGCAGGTAATTTAGGAATATGGAATGGCTGATACGCCATACCGTACATAGGGTTACAGTAAAGTGTGATGAATATTTGAGGCTTTTCAGGAATCATTACGAAGGACAATCCATAAAATAAACTGCTTTATCCAAAAATAGTTGTAGGCATTTGGCGGGATATGACGTATAATAAAGCGATAATATTAATTTGAGTTCAGTCTTTTCGTAGTCTTGTTATAAACCACAACTCTCCGCAAAGCTTAATCTCGAATTGATCGCGCAATCTTGCGCAATATACTATTTGTCCGGGAGTTTCAAGTATCATGGAAATGAAGACGACTTCAGGACAAACATTACGGAGTGTAGGATGAATATCTACATTGGAAACTTGTCGTTCGATACGACAGAAGATCAATTACGCCAGGCCTTCGAGAGTTTTGGTGAAGTCTCAACCGTCAACATTGTTACCGACAAATATACCGGAAAGCCGAGAGGCTTCGCGTTCGTGGAGATGTCCGGGAAGGATGAATCCAATGCGGCCATCAGCGGTCTTAACGGCCATGAGCTGAATGGACGGACGATGAGTGTCAACGAGGCGAAACCGCGCGCGCAGAGCGGCGGTCGCAGCAGTGGTGGCGGCGGTAATCGCAACCGCAGATCTTACTGACAACAATGATTTGAAATCTGCGGCGATATTGCCGCGGGATCAGATATCAAGGAAACCGGCATAATGCCGGTTTCCTTTTTTATTCATTATTTTGGGGATCAATATTTCAAGAGATGAATAAATTATCAAATCTGAACAATAATTTATTGCAGGCAGATTTCCCCGGCCATTTTGTCGATTTCTGATTAAAGATGAAGAGGGGATAAAGGGAAAAGGCAGCTTCCAGGCCATAATTATGTATACATTTTCAAAGCATCCGTTAGCTTTTTCAAATGCATTGGGCCTTCGATTGCCACTGCGGCCAGATACAATGGAATCCGCCACAGGTGGCGACGCTCGTAAAATCCCGGATCGATCGGTATTTTCTCATGATAGGTATCAAGAACAATATCCGGTACAGGTTGAAAGCTGTCTAGCAGCGCCAGGTCCATCTCGGGATGACCATAATATACGGCAGGATCAATGACATAAGTCCCATCGGCCGTACTGATAAAGTTGTTCTGCTGGGCATCACCATGAAGCAAAGTCGGGGTAATCTCCGGGCCGCATAATTCGGGAAGACGATTGACAAGCTTTTCTACTCCGGAGATGATATGGATCGAAATATTTCCTGAGTCATTGGCATATTTAAGCATGGGCAAAAGACGCCGCTCCCTGAAGAATGTTATCCAATCCGGGGTAGTAGTATTGTCCTGGCGGAGCGGCCCCCAGAAACCGTCTCTTTCATAGCCGTGATAATTACCTATAATGCTGTGAATTTGGGCCAAAGTCGCCCCGATTTGTCTCCACTGATCCGGGCCGCGTTTGATTTCCTTCAAGGCTCTCATAATTAAGAGTGCCCCATCATTCATGCCTATAATACCAATTGGCTCAGGAATCAGAACACATGCTTTTTTTGATAGAATGTGAAGGTTTGATAACTCGATTTCGAACTGCTGCTTTGCATCGGTTGCGTCACTGTATTTGAAAAAAACTTCGAATGAGCTATCAGATACTATAGCACATTTGTGGCAGGCGAATTCAGAATAGTCTTTTTCTTCTTTGATTCGCCATATATATCCGGCCTGCTCAGATACGGCCATTTCGATAGCATCTCGCAATGGCTTGCTCAGCCAGGCCAATGGACCGGGTCGAACCTGCGGGATACCGCTTATATCTTCACTTGATTTGCCTGCAAGCATGACAGTAGTCCTCAAACGACCATAATATTATACACAATCTGTCACGCTGCGATTAATCAGGCGGTTTCTTTCAAGATATCCGTTACCAGCCGGAAAGCCGTGCCGACCGCCGGGAAGCAGACCGTCTGAGCTATATCAGTGCCCATGAGTTTCTCGCGCCCTTCGACTGTGGTCAAATCCGCTCCCGTCAATTCGCGGCAGCTGATGGTCCCCATCTCGGCCTCGAAACGGCGGCGAAACTCCAGGGCTATATCTGATAAACGCAGCATATCCTCCATTGTGTTTCCGCGTTTCTTTATAAGGCCGATTGACATCACGGCACCAACAACCGCGCCGCAAACCGCACCCGAGCCGCCTATTCCTCCGCCGAAGCAGCTGGCGATGTGGGGAATGATATCGTTTTCTATCTCATATTCCTGGCACACGGCCAGTAGTACAGCCTCTGATCAGACATACCCTTGTTCCATAGTTTGCATAGCCAGGTTTTGTTCCATGGTTTTCAATCCTTTCTTAAAATCGTTTCTGATAATGATGCCTACATTACGATTTACTTTCAGATTCCACAAGTATAATCACATTGCCCCTTTTGTGCCCCTGTTCGACATAGCGGTGTGCTTCGGCGATCTGCTCCAGCGTGTAATGTCTGTCGATGACAGGTTTAATTTTTCCCGCTTCAATGAGCTCTTTGATAATTGTCAGGTCTTTGGTCCTTTCACTGACCGGCCGCAGGCCCGTGAAGGCGATCCTGGCTTTTTTTCCGCCGATTATCGAGGTCCACAACATCTGAGGAAGGATTGTCGGGACAAGATCAGTGGTCAGGAATATTCCTTTGCTTTTCAGTGACCTTTTGCAGCGTGAAAATGACAGTTTGCCGACGGCGTCGAAAATTATGTCGTATGTTTTGCCACCATCGGCGAAATCCTCTTTGGTGTAATCTATAACGTTCGCGGCTTTCAGGGATTTCACCAGCTCGAGATTTGCGGTACTGCACATTCCCGTCACTTCGGCACCAAAGTGATCAGCCAACTGCACTGCGGCGGTGCCGACACTGCCCGAAGCACCGTAGATCAACACTTTCTGGCCGCTTGTGATTTTTCCCTTGTCTCTGAGAAAAGGAAGGGCTGTCAGGAAGCCATCGCAGGCGGCAGCCTGGTCAAAGGTTATGCCGGATGGCACCTTTTCCAGCGTCAATTTCCTTTCCGGAAAACAAATGTACTCGGCATAGGCTCCGAAACCGATAGTTGTCCCGAAAACGCAGTCACCTTCGGTAAATCGTGTCACACCCTGTCCCGTTGCTTCGACCACCCCGGCGAACTCAGTCCCCAACACCGGTCTTTTCGGCCGCATAAGTCCGGTGAATAGTTTTGCTATAAATGGTTTCCCCTGGCGAAAATTGCAGTCTACCGCAGTCACAGTTGAGGCATGTACTTTAATCAGTATTTCACCGTCCCTTACAGCAGGTTTCTCTGCTTCCCTTAACTGAAGAACATCCGGCGGCCCGTATTTTGTATAATAAACTGCTTTCATGGCATTACTCCCGACTCAATTCAATAATCCGGCACCTTTTCGGCCATGGTCTTTTGACAATATCCTCATTAGATACATTACTTCAATAAACGATAATTTGTTGTGAATTTATGGAATAAATTCGATTATTCCGAGAAGTAATTATAAGCATCCGATCATTTTACGGAGGATTTATCAATGTGAAGGCCGCTTTAAATCAACAGTGACGAATTTCTAATTGGCATTACCTTCCTAAAAAAAGTCATGTCGATTCCGATTTGATGTTATCCTGTTTGTCAGAATATCGTTTCTTCCATGACTCTTTTTAGATTCTAACCATACCATCACTTCGCGCTCCTCGTACCGAACAAGCCGCCCCGGTTTGAAATACGGAATATACCCATTATGCGTCCACTGTTAAATTGTGGACAGTAATAACATCTCTATGACAGTGACTATTGCCGATTCCCTTTGGTGGCTGATGCTTGAAACTAAAGTTCGTGGGTTGATATACCGATTAATACAGTTAGAAGGGCGGCAGCATAATCATGCTGGCAGAAAAAGCTGTATTAAAATTCATAGAGGAAGGTCACGAGCTTAGGACGCTTCCGGCCGTACTTGCAGAAATCATTAGGGTTACATCTAATCCCGATGTCGATATTAATCTTTTGGAGCGGGTAGTAAGTAAGGATCCGGTATTAGCGGCCCAAATTCTAAAACGTGCTAATTCCTCATTTTATGGCCGAAAAGCCGATACCGTCAGGCAGGCCATTTGGAATGTTGGCTGGGAAGCTGCAAAAGCGATATCTCTTTCCACTGCGATTTTTGATAAAATATTAAAATGGCATACAAAAATTGATCTTAAAAGTTTCTGGCGCCATTCGCTCGAAGTGGCAATTACATCGCGGCTTTTGGCCCGCAAAATGATAATAAAAAATCCCGAAAACAATTATGCTATCGGATTATTGCATGATATAGGTATCCTTGTGTTAGACCAGCTTTATCCTGAGCAGTATATTGAACTGTTTGACATTTTCATGCCCGATGAAGATTTGGCTGAATTGGAAAAGCAGTTTTTCGAAACCGATCACTGCGAAATTGGAAGTGAGTTACTCAGGCTGTGGAATTTGCCTATGGGTTTATGGGATACTGTGAGAACACACCACAACCTTTGTCGAAATGGTGACGATGACCTTGAGACGGCCCGATTAAATAAGGATGCGACAATTCTGGCTTTGGCTGATCTTATTTCGGACATGCAGTTTCGGCCGTCCGATCATGGAATCATAATATCATCTCAGCATCAGCATCTTCTGATGGCAGCCGCGGAATTGTCTTCCGAGGATATATATGCTGTCAAGGAGGAAGTTGCCGAATTGATGGTTGAAGAGAGCGCATTTTTAGATTATCCCGTTGGGAATGCCTCAGAACTGGCTCGGATGGCGACGAATGCTCTGCTGGATCAGGCGGCCGACATGGTGACCCACTTTGCCGATAGACTCAATGGGGAGATCAGACGGGATACGCGGCATCTAAATGATGATGAGAAAAAACAGGTAGTTGAAAAATACTCCCGGGAAATGTCTATCGTAGAGAATCTTTGGACCGAGTTCAAGATGCTTAACAACGAACTCCAGGGAATTCAGGATGCAATATCCATAGGATTAATGAACAATTCCCTGCGCGATTTCATCTTTCGTATGAGTGAACGTGTGGTGGAAGGTGTTTGTATTGCCCTAAACCGCATGGATGAAAACCACGATACTTGTCATCTTTTCTACGGGACAAATCGGGAGCCGATCTATTCGAAAGACGCCGACAGTCAAGTCATAGGGTATGGTAGTGAGCCATCTCCTGCCTTGCACGTAGGTCGGGTAAAGGTGAAAATCCCGCGATATCGCAAGCTGGGATCGCTCAGTGCCGATCCTATTGGGAGATTAATAAAACCGGATGATCGAATTTTTGTCGAAAATATTGAGGAACTGCTGCCTGAGATCTACTGGCAGCATCTAAGGAATGCTCTGAAGGATTCCGTTGAAGGGGAGACTCCTGATTTATTAATCTATATACATGGCTATTGGCATAGTTTTGATCGTGCGGCTCGTCGTGCGGCCCAATTGCATGTGGATCTACAAGTGAATGGTATGACTGCATTCTATTCCTGGCCATCGGCGGCGAATTTTGCCGGTTATGTATCGGATTTGGAAAGGGCTCAGGAAAGTGCCGGCTATCTCCAGCAGTTTTTATGGACAGCGGCCACCGAATGCCGGCCCGCAAATATCCACATTATCGCGCATAGTATGGGAAATCGCGCCTTGCTTACATCTATTGAAAAGATTGCCAATGAAGTCACTATAGCTACTGGCATACCTTTTTCACAAATAATTCTCGCCGCCCCGGATATTACAGTTGATCAATTCAAAGCTCTCGCGCATGCCTATCGAAAAATCGGCGTCAGAACCACGATTTATGTGTCCAGGAAAGATAAAGCTATATTGGGTTCACGTCTTTTGAGGCTGAAAAATATGGATTTGGTGGGGCGAATTCCACCAGTCACGATTGAAGATGGCATGGATACGATTGAAGCCACCAGAGTGGATAATACTTTTTGGGGGCATAATTATTTTTGCGGTTCGGGTCCTGTCATCAATGATATTTCAACTGTCATTCGTAAGGGCACACCGCCGGAAAATCGGCCGAATATAATTACTAGAAGATCAGAAAAAGATAATAGGATGTACTATCAACTTTTGGAAAAACTAAGCAGTTTCAAATTAAACTAAAATGGGTAATCATAATAAAATGGAGGTGGGGGGAATCGAACCCCCGTCCGAAAAGGGTGCCAGATCATCATCTACGTGCGTAGCCGATTCTTTTATTCTCGCTCCGATTGCTGCCGAATGGCAGGCCACAACCGGCGCCAGCCTTTAGTTTTTAAGTATCCCGTAAAGGCGTTCGGTCAACCGAGCCTTCCTGACCGTCGCTCCAGCCCGCCCGGAAAGGCGGCAGGCAGGTGGAACGGGTTGCCTAATTATTAATTAGGCAGCCATGGCATAATTGTATTCGCCATTTATTATGGTGTACCGGATGTTTATCGAGAAATCCGGAGTCCCTCGGCACGCCGACAACCCCTCACCAATCCCGTCGAAACCATTTCACCCCCAGGCACTTGTGCCCTTTGGCCTGTCGGTCTGCCCCGATGAGGCTTCTTCCTGAAAAGCCGGGGCTAATAATATACTGGAGGCCAAAATTAAACAGCTTTTTGTCAAAGATCGGCATTTCTATAACGTTATACCGGTATAATCGGTTTCATATTCAATATAAATAACGCCCCGGAATTGTCAATTGCCGTTCTTACCATTCAGCCTTTTATATTTAGACCCGCGTTATTGGAAGAATACATCACTTTCCTGCCTGGTGATATTTACCTGTCAATTTTTGAATATTTTTACACAATTTAGAAATAGCAGTCGTTTATTAATTGTGAGGGAATTTGGGTAGTCTGATGAAATCCTTTGATGTTTGTTTTTCATATCCATATAGATACCGGTATATTTTTATTTTTGACATAAAACCTGAACAGGAGGGATGTTACGATGCTGCAAGTTGCTAAAAGGCATTTAGCTATGCCGATTATGCTGATTGTGGCCCTGGTGATTTTACCGGCGACAATAAGCGCGAGATCGCCTGTAAATTTGGAGCCGCAAACCGACAAGCTTACCGCCGACAGCACCACCGAACCATATGTCACCATTGGCGTCCATGATGTCGGCAAGATCGGCCTGACCATATCAAATAAGGCCCAGATCGGGACAGGATACATGGGACAGAATATTCTCAATCCGGTCAATGGTCTTCCGGCGCCAAACTGCGAGTACCCGCTTGGAAGCGGACTTCAATATCTTTTTGCCGGAGCCTTCTGGGTCGGTGCAATTGTTGGTGATGATACCCTCGTTTCGGTCGGAGCCGACGGCTGGGAGATGGTGGAGGAAATGTGGCCCGATGTCTGGCCCGATGGCGAGATAATCCACCGCTCAATATTCGGCCCCGATTCCGAGTACGCCATTTCCGAGCAGGATTTTATTGCAACATATTTCGACACCCTGATTGACCCGGCTTATGTCCCCATCGACCCGATAGATGGCCCGCATATTCCACTTAACATCAAGGTCACTCAAAAGAGTTATGCCTGGAGCGGGCCATATGCCGAGGATTTCGTTATTTTTGATTACAATATTGAAAACATCGGAACCGTGCCACTTGAAAAAGTATATATGGGCATCCTGGTTGACGGAGATGTAAGGGGGGATGGCTCTCAAATGGGCTTTTTGGATGATATTTGCGGTTTCAAAAAACTGGTTGAATCTCAATTGGGGTGCGGTTTCATGGATACAATCAATCTGACCTGGATTGCCGACAATGATGGCAAAGAAGATGACGCAGTCTGCCCCTTCGATAATAATTCGCTAACTTCGGTAACGGGTGTAAGTATTCTGCGAACACCTTCGGATTCGGCCATTATTTCATTCAACTACTGGTTTTCAAATTATGATAAGAGTCTCGACTGGGGGCCGCGTCAGCAGGGTACAATCTCAGATCCATTCAGAGATTTTGGTCCGGTTGCGGGCCAGCAATTGGGCACACCGACTGGGGATCATAATAAATATTATATTATGAGCCATCCCGAGATTGATTATGACCAGTTATTTGATGCGGTCGATCATACAGCCGAAGGGTGGCTGCCTCCTGCAAAAACAGCATTGTCTCTGGATTTTGCCGATGGCTATGACACCAAATATCTATTATCCGTTGGACCGTTCGATATTGGGCCGGGGCAGACTCTTCCGCTGGCCTTTGCCTATGTCGCCGGTGAGAATTTCCACACGCAGTGCAATGCCTTTGATTCCCTGTTCAATCCCGCTGACCCGCAGGAATACTCGGACTATTTGAATTTTATGGACATCGGTTTCAATACGGTCTGGGCCGAGTGGGTATATGATAATCCCGGTGTCGATACCGACGGAGATGGAAACCGTGGGAAATACTTCCTGTGCGGCTCTGATACGATGTATTATAAAGGCGATGGTGTCCCGGATTTTCACCAGCCCGATCCGCTTGATATCGGCGACCAGCCTGACAACGATTTGTTGCCGAAAGATTTTGTCCTCCACCAAAACTACCCGAATCCCTTCAATCCATCGACGCGATTGACTTTCAGCCTTAACAGAGAGACACAAGTCAACCTGTGTATCTTCAATATCTTGGGGCAGAAATTGGCGACATTAATAGACGAAAGTCGCTCGGCCGGAAAATATGAGGTCGACTGGGACGGATGCAATGACGCCGGTCAAAAAATGCCCAGCGGAGTGTATTTTTACCGTATTCAGACCGAGCGGAATGTCGCCGCGCGCAAAATGCTGCTGATGAAATGATAAACAAGAAGGTGCCGGGTTTCTACACCCGGCACTATAAAATAAAGTACTCCTTTGTCTTAATTAAATCTTTTCATTTCACATTGAATATTGTCTCTCATTGTACATTTTAAACAAATTGTGGATAATGTACTCCGGAGTTGACTTTATTGATAATTAATGTCCATTAACAAGTGATTTCCCTTGACCGAATTTGCCGAGTCCGGTACCTTATATATGGGATGATAGTCTAGGGATCACCTCACCAGATGTCTTCATTAGGAGGTTTGTCATGAGTTTTGTGCG
>JBFMFJ010000031.1:0-16484 GCA_040752235.1 Candidatus Zixiibacteriota bacterium
CCGGCGTTCGGTTTATATACTATTCCTGCCAGCGGTTGTCGATATTGGCATCGGCTATTTTCAAAACCTGGCATGAAATTTCGAAGCACTCCCAGATCTGCTCATCCGGCTTGTCCTTGATATGAGGACAATGTTCTTCGTAAGCGGTGATAAAACCATCTTCCCAGGTAAGTTCCTTCATCGCCGCATCATCGGGATTCTTGAAAGTCACCTTACCGGCTTTCCAGTTGGGTTTGCTGGAATCCATCGCCCAGCGGGCGATATCGACGGTTTCGTCGGATTCACGGATAATCCTGATAACACCGGCATGAGCACGATCGGACGGGCGACCGGTTTCATCCTTGGCCGTATAGAGCACGTATGATACTTCATACACGTTTTTGTAGACTACACCGTCAATTTCCAGTGAGGGTCTTCTTGCCATGACAAAACTCCTTCCTATAGTTTATAGTGGTGCTTACTTATCTTTTACATTCGTCTGGTTGTTTTCATTCCAGGCGGTAAATTCGATATTGAAAGTGCGCGCCGGATATTTCGGATTAAGCGACACCTTCAGATCTATCTCCTGGCGCTTGCGCATTTCTTCATCGGCGAAAATCTCGACCTTATAATCCTGCAGAATATTATCTCCGCCGGAAATGGCCTTCATGAATTTATCGATATCGCGTCTGAGGGTATCGACGAATTTCTGATCGATTACCGAGAAGGTCTGCTTGTTCAGATAATTCCGCAACGTCTTGTAAACATAGTCATAGGTTCTGCGGATGGAATAGACGTTAAAGGTCTCCTTGGTGAAGAGGGTCGAAGCGCCCATCGCCACGGCGGTACCTTCAAAGCTGACCATCGGGTTGACGCCTTTTTCGTTGATCTTCGAAGCATCGGGCTGGTTGGCCTTGAAACGAAGATACTTGGCGTCATTGATTTTGCCGTGCTTGAATCCGGCCATCGGCTGCTGCATGCCGACAGTGACATCGCCCTGGTACATCTTACCGGCGACGACGGCTGACGGCGGTATCCACATATCGTCATCTTCATACTGGTTAGCCTCACGGGCCATGACGTAGTTGGCGAAGACGGAGACATACTGCTTATAGGCATCGATACCGGGCAGATTGGCATAAGCCGGATCCTCGAGCATCTCCATGACATCCTCGAACTTCTCGAAATTGGGAAGATCGGTCAGGACATGCAGTTTATTGGGCAGGCCGAACTGGCGGGCGATGGTATCGATATTTTCGACACTTCCGGCCCAGCCGGGAATAACCGCCATTGAGAAGCATTCCTTGATGCTCCATTCGCGGTACAGGTCGGCCACCGCCTTGGAAACCTCTTCGAATTTTTCCTTGTCATCAGAATCGGTCAACTGCTCGATACTGACGTTCGAGAAATATGAATTGACCTTTTCATCCGGTTCCGCCTGGGCGTTGGCGAAAAATTTATCGATGGCGCGATAGGTGGTCTCCAGCTCGCGGCTGGCCTGATGCACCTTCTTCATATTCTTGGCCAGGTTCTCTTCGAGTTTAGCCGACTGCTCATTGATGGATTTCCGGACATCATCGACATTATCGCTCTTGCTGAGTGCATTAACCCAGAGTTTCAGTCTTTCCGCCAGCAGCTTGCGCTGGGTAGCGAAATCCTTCTTGGTAAGGAATTCCTTGCGCTGGAAATCCTTTTTCGGGTCGAGCCACTCGACACCGCGCACCAGATCGCCGTCGGCGGTCTTGAATGACGGCAGCAGGGCGGCCAGTTTACTGAAATCGCCGAAAGAATCCTTCAGTATGGATGCGAATTCGTCATCGGACACTTTCTCCATGACGACTTCTTCGGCGGCCGGCTTGGGTTGCGCTTCCTGCGGCTGCAATTGTTCTTTTTCTTCTTCTGCCATTATAAATCACCTCTTTTCTATTCGGTAAGAAGGTCAATATAGTACTTGGCCGCTTTGAGCAGCGCTTCCTTCTTCTCTTTGTCCGTCAGGGTTTTCTTCAGGGCGTTGTTTTTCTTCAGCTGTTTGTCCAGATCAGCCAGCATTTCCTTGCTGTAATATGTTTTCTGGAGATAATCGTTGTTTTCGATCATCTGCTTGGGAGTGAAATCCTTCATCGCCTTGATTTCAAACTCGGCATTGACCGGTTCGCCCTCGGTCGATTCCAACTCGGCTGAAAACGACGGCCGGAACTTCTCGAAGACTTCCTTGAGATTGCTGCACCGAACCGGTGCCACATCGGCTTCTTCGCTGTTATTAAGTTTAGCCATGTAAAGCAGCTTGTTGGACGGCAGAAGTTCAACCGGAATCGAATCATCTTTCTTGATTCTCTCGGTTGCACCAAGAATAAATTTTGCCATTTATTCCTCCGTTTATTTTAGTTTAAGATTTCGCTTTCACCGTAAAGACATAGGCATCGTCTTTAACATCTATGACAATTTCATCGCCGGGGGAGACATCACCGGTAATAATATCCACCGACAATTTGTTTATAATATCTTTTTCAATAGTACGCTGAATGGGCCGTGCACCCAGCTCAATTGTGTAGCCGTCATGAGACAACTTCTTCAAAGCATCATCACTAAGTTCCGCCTTGATGTTCTGGTCTTTAAGTAATACGCACAACTGCTTGAACTCCAGAGCGGCGATTTTCTCGACCTGTTCCTGCGTGAAAGTGTGGTAGATGATAATGTCATTGAGACGATTCAAAAATTCCGGGCGGAATTTCGAAAACAGGAATGTCCTGACCTCTTCCATATCGACTTCGCGTCCCTCGCGGTCGGCTTCGAGAATTTTGTCGGCGGCATAGTTCGATGTCAGGACGACGATAGTATTGGAGAAATCGACGGTGCGTCCCTGCCCGTCGGTCAAACGGCCGTCATCAAGCAATTGCAGGAGGACATTGAAAACATCGGGATGCGCCTTTTCCACCTCATCGAGCAGTACGATCGAGAACGGTTTGCGGCGGACCGCTTCGGTCAGCAAACCGCCGGCCTCATAGCCGACATATCCGGGCGGAGCGCCGATCATCTTGGCGACGGAGTGCGATTCCATGAATTCCGACATATCCATACGCACCATGGCATTCTTGTCATCGAAAAGGAATTCGGCGAGCAGCTTGGGCAGATAAGTCTTGCCGGTTCCGGTGGGGCCGAGAAAGAGAAATGACCCGACCGGGCGGTTGGGCAGTTTCAGGCCGGCGCGCGATTTTCGGATGGCATTGGCAATAGCCTTAATGGCGTTGATCTGGCCGATGATCTTGCCTGAAAGAAATGACTCCATGTGAATGAGGCGGTCCTTTTCAGCCGTCATCATTTTCGTGACCGGGATACCGGTGCGGCGGGCAATGACGGCGGCGATATCGGCGCTTTCGATTTTGGATTCGAGATTTTCGACGACTGTTTTCAATGAGCCGAAGAGTGCCTTTTTCTCCTCGAGCGCCTTTTTCATTTCATCCAGTCTTAATCTTTCCTTACTCATGGCTCGCTCCCGTCATGGCTTCCACCCGGTGTCCCCAATGGTCAAAGAGGATACCGAACTGGCGCTCGAATTTATCATAGGCTTCGTAAAGCTTATCGAAATCTTCTTTGTCTTTTTCGGGATTCTTGCCGGCGCAGGCGGCCATCAACTTTTCGACTTCCTCAAACTGTGCGGCAATAAGCGGAATCGATTCGCCGGCCATCTCTTTCTTGACGCCGAATTCGGAGGCGGCTTCATCGATGACATCCAGCGCGACATCGGGAAGATTACGCTCGCTAAGGTAGCGTTTGACCAGCTTGACGGCGCTAATGACGGCATCTTCATCGAATTTGACCTTGTGATGATCCTCGTACTTGGCGACCACGCCTTTGAGAATACGAACGGCATCATCAAAATCGGGCTGTTCCACTTTGACTCGTTCGAAACGGCGGTCGAGCGCTTTATCCTTTTCGAGATACTTGGTGTATTCTTCCTCGGTGGTGGCACCGATCAGCCGTATTTGGCCTCGCGCCAGGGCCGGTTTGATAAGATTGGCGGCATCCATCCCGCCGCCGCCGCCGGCTCCGGCAATGGTGTGAATTTCGTCTATGAACAAAACGGTTTTCCCGGCCGATTTGACGACTTCGCCGACCAGCGCTTTGAACCGCTCTTCGAATTCGCCTTTGTACTTCGCGCCGGCCACCATGGCTCCCATGTCGACTTCCATAACACGCACATCCTGGAGAACCTTGGGAACCTTTTTGGCTATAATCGCCTGGGCGAAACCTTCAACAATAGCGGATTTTCCGACTCCGGCTCCGCCGACCAGCACGGGGCTGTTTTTACGGCGCCGCAGAAGGATTTGAATGGTCTGCTGAAGTTCTTTTTCGCGCCCGATCATCGGATCATATTCGCCGGCTGCCGCCAGGTTGGTCATATCGATGCAGTAGCGAAGCGTTTTAGATACATCCTTCTTGCCCTCGGCGGGCGCTTCACCCTCTTTGGCCGGAGCGCCGGAGGCGATTTCCTCGACCGCTTTGCTTTCGGCGATGGCCCGGTAGATGGCTTCTTTCTGTATGTCGAGCTTGTCGCGGACATACGGCGAGAGCGCCGAGTTGGGATCGAAAATGGCAATGAGGATATGCTCCGGTTCGACCAGAGGATCATATAATTTGTTTTTCTCTTCAATGGCCCGGGAAAGAACAGTCTGTACCGCCGGAGAGATGGTTAGATTTTCTCTCGAGACGGATCGGCCCGATTGTTCCTTGAGATAAATCTCAACAATCGATTCGACGAATTTTGGACTTTTTCCGAGCTGATTGAGAATTGACTCGACTTCGCTGGCTTCCTGACGAATAACAGCCATGAGAAGATGCTCGACTTCGATTTCGGGATGTCTGAAAGCGGCGGCCACTTCCCTGGCATTTTTGACAACTGCCCGCGAATCCGAGGAATAGCTGGCAATATCCATAAGCTACCCTTGACCTTAAAGATTAAGAGTGGTCAGATTATTTTTAATTATTTTTTTCCCGCAAATTCTTGACTTGAATGATACGCGCCGGCACCATAAAAGTCAAGATAATTTACATACACTAAGCTCTTGTCCCACAATAAAATATTTATCGGCTAACCACGGGGTTTATTTAGCCGCAACAATCAATTAATCGGTCATTTCAGGGGCGGGGGGTTATTCACCTAAGGATCCCGCATCTATTATACAAAATCTATGTCCAGGAGGGCATTCGAGCCCATTCATCGCTTTCAAAATCATAGTCGCGCCAGCGGTTAATTATCACTGCCGTGCCGGTATGCTCGACCAGCCTTTCCAGATGGAAGGCGCGGTCTCCGTAGGGAACGGTAAACTCACTGTGTCCGAAGGGGAGACAGCGAATCCAGCCTTCACCGGTAGTGGCATTGCTGTTGACACCAAGATTCAACTTTATGGTATGCTTGCCGCTCTCGGTGACAACCTGCACATTGGCTCCCCGGACAATACCGGCCCCGGTCTGCCTGACGGTAAGCCGCGTATAACTGCTTCGTCTGCGGGAAGGGAAACGGAGGTTGAAGGAAACGCGGCTCTGCTGGCCGGCGCTGTCTCCAAACTGGCCTCGGAATTGAAATATCGCCGTATCCGGGAGAAACTTCGTGTCCATTTCGATAGCCACCACATGTACAATGTTATCGTAAGTGTGTCTGACATCAAATTTATGCATGAGATTAATGAGCGATCCCAACATGCGGTCTATACCGGTATCATCATCGGTCCACTGGTCAAAACGGGATACCGCCCAGTCGGGCTGGCCGCTCGATCCGCGCGGACTGGTCCCCCAAATACTGTACTGGACAAAAAGTTCGAGATCGCTGTCGGTCGCCAGCACGACAATGATAGCCCCGATGGCGCCGACAATGGCCACAGCCGCTCCGACCGGACCGCCGAGAGTGGTACCGGTAGCGACAAGGTAGCCGATTTCCGTCAATCCGGCAGCTATAGCCAGACCATGGCCGAACGCGGCGTCGTAGTCATCGACATTGATGCGGGCGGCGAAATCGCGGGAATTAGTGAAGACATCAATCATATTCTTGATGGCGCTGGCCTTGACGGCAATGGCGGCCGCGCCGCGGCTGTCGGCCAGATCGGTCAGGGAATCGAGAGCGGCGGTGAAAGTTGAGGTCGAAATGTCGCCGTCAAAAACCGCTTTGAGACGACCGAGCCGATTGGCCCAGTTGAAGGTTTTATTGATGTTTCGCATCATCCGGATAGCGGCGCCGGTCCGCCGAACTCCGGGCGGAAGCTGGTTTAAGGCCTGACGATCACTGCCCAGAGCATCGTTAAAAGCCTGCCAGGTCATATTTCCGGCGGTGTGCTCGGTGACAAGATGATAGGCCCGTGATTCTGCAACGCCAATGGCTAATTTAAGATAATCCTGGGTCCCCAGAATCTGATTCCAGGCATTGGCAGTTGCGTTTTCTGCGGCGGTTCCCTGTCGGCGGGAGGTCTTGAAAAAAGTGGCCCAGGCGCTTTCATTGGTCGAACTGCCGGCGGCATCGTTGAAATAATAGGTAAGTAGAATATGCTCACCGGCGACCGAGGTCAGCGGCGCGATAATTTGCAGCCAGGCAGCACCGCCGGGCCGGACATTCCCGGATCGATGTTCCATCAAACCCTGTTCGAGACTTGTCAGGATGTTGTGATTCAGGAAATTGTATATATTATCTATGAATTTGGCCTTGCGGTGACCATAATTGGCAAAACGCTCGAAAGCGGAGTTCAGCCGCGAGCGGTTGGCGTCATTCTGCAGACTGCTTTCACTATCGACCAATTGCTTGACAAGGCAGGCCAGAATACCCCGTTTGCGAAGCCTCCGCTCGAACGCGCTCAGTCGCGGATGAGTCTCGCGGGCATCAACCACCCGCATCAGGTGAGAATGATAATTGATGACATCGACCGAATGAGCAATAATATGCGCCGGATCGAAAACATATACATCCAAATCATAGGCTGACACCCCGCCGGCCGGCTGGGTCAATTCCACCCGGCAAAACGTCTGCGCATTGCTCGCAAAACTACTGGTAAAAAGGGTTTCTATGACTTCCGGCGTAAGCTGGCTGGGTAGAGCAATGGCCATGGCATTCCGCAGGTCATTGCGATCCATAGTAAAGTAATTATCCGATGACTGCTCGGTTCGAATCGCCCTGAGGGCCCCCTGATCGGGCCACTCATATATATTGACATCCCAATCATTGGCGCCGCGATAATCCACTTCAATTACCTGATCGCGGTGCGAGGTACCGGATACAAACAAATAAATCCATCGTCCATAGGCGGAAGATTCGAACGGCCGGTACTGGGACGGAACGCCGGAAGCATTAGATACATTAAAGAGGACGTTCAAATTGTCCGGTGTCGAGGGATCTATATAATAAAAATCGCGATTACGGCTGTTAAAAAGCCCGCTGAGAAAGGAGAGGAAACCATCTTCCAGATTGGAGCCAAGGTCCTGATATATGATATAATTATATCTGCGGAAGTGTAATCTGGCCTGATTCCGTAAAACGGTCGTGCGGGAACCGCCCGACCCCATCGCGGCGCTTCCATCCTGTCTGACATCATGACGACACATTTTTACCTCGTTATTCTCTATCCCTGCAAAGGCTCTTCTTCTTCCAGACCGCCGCCGAAACGGGAAGGATGCGGCGACTCGGGCCTGCTTTCAAAGCTGTCGGGTTCGTCATCATCCTGATACTGCGATTCTCCGGTATCTTCCTCTTTTTCCTCGTGCGTGACTTTGCCGTCCTCCGGATTGGGGCGAAGAGCGTTTTCATCCGCCGGCGGAGGTGCATCCTTGACATCGAGTTGAGGATACAGATCCTTGTATGTTATAACGAACTGCCCGGGCGGGACATTCTCGACTTTGACCCGGCCGTCGCTGTCAAGACGGCCGCTCTGAGTCGAACCATCGGGCATTTTAATCTCATACTCAACATCGGGAACCGGATTGCCGTTGACATCCTGCAGTTCTATCTGTATCCAGTCTTTGAATTCGAGGAGTTTCGATTCCTGATCTTTCCCGAATTTGAGACCGTCCGCTTCGATGACAAAGAAATATTCCGGCGGATTGTACTTATTGCCGTAGCGCTGTAATTCCTCATCGGACGGGATTTCATCGGTATCCTCATGATACTCGTATTCCCATTTGACTTCGATCTTTTCATCGGCGACGGTGGCGGGGAATTCGGTGATCTTGTCATGAATATTGTCGCTGTCATATTCATAGATAACTATTTTGACCTCGGTTCCGCCGGCAACACCTTTGACGTCGGCTGAAAGAGTCAGGACATCACCGCGGCGCGCTTCCGCCGCGCTCCATTTCATATTGGTGACTTCGATCGGCGGCAGTATCGGGACATAGTTGGATTCGCCATTGACACCGGCCTTTGATATATCGACCTCGAAATAAGCTTCATCGCCGATTTTCGCATTTTCATCAATTTCAATCTCACCGATGAACTTGTTATTTTTCATCTTGCCGTCGAGCTTGCCCAGCTTTTTGCCGCCGCCGCTGCGAGCTGTTACTTTCACGCCGGTACCGTTGCCGACAAAGGCGGTAAGAACCTCTACCTGCGCTTTTTGCCCGGCATGCACCGCGCCGTATCGCCAGGTTGCCGAAATCAGGTACGAAGTCAGCTTGATTTCGTGCTCCGTATCAGTGTCTTTATTGTACTTAAGATCCATAGCTCTTATATATCATCCGGCAGGTCGATCGGCCGGAAAGAGTTAATTATCTGGTTGACCTGCATGGCGATCGTTTTCAAAGTCTTTTTGGTAAAATCAGCCGAGAAGGTATAGCCGATGCCGTCGATTATCATAAAGACCTGTTTTTTGAAAATAACTTTATCATCGGTCGGTATCCAGCGGTAGACGAATTCATGCACCAGGACACCGTTCTCAAGCTCTTTTTGCTCGTCTTTCAGGACCTCGACTCCCTGCAGGTTATCGACCACATTGTCGATTCGTTCGCGCGCGAATTCTTCGAGATCCATGTTGCCCGCCCCTTTGTCAATAATCAGAGTCATCATGTGCTGCAGGCCGCTGTCATCGGGTCCCATAAAGGTATGCATGGTCTGGTCCTGCCATTCATCAGGCAAATCGATCTTGAATAATATTCTTTTTTTATTCATGACATCCCCCGATCAGTCTATTCTCATCAATTCGAAGGCCGTCGCAATATATACGTGCCCCTGCGCATCCACGACGGGCGGTGTGGTAATATCATGGTCGAAAAGCAAACCATAGATTTTCTGTCCGGACGCATCGGCCCGGTAGAGCGAATTCTTTGCCGTAATCAGCACCGAGCCGTCGGCCAGCGCCGTGCAATGATCAATGGTGCGCTCTTCGATAGTAAACTCGCGGACCAGTTGGCCGTTATGGATTGTCTTCAGCGTCCGGCCCGCCGGGATATGAATTAAATCATCGACTCCAATGACAGGCGGCTGTTTGGACAACACCCCGCTTAATGCTCCGTCAATTTTGAAACGCCATTTTTCGGTTCCATCCATCGCAATCGCGGCAAGGAATATTTTATTTTCCTGATTACCGAGCATGTAGAGAAGACTGTCTTTGACGCCGGAGCAGGAGAATATTTCCTGAAATGGAAGCGGGAAGCGTGCGACAACTTCGCCCTCGCTCCCGGCGGCCGCGGCATTGTAAACAATGACCTCTTTTTCGGAGAAGACGATGAATTTATCACCCTCGGCTATGTGCAGCGGGGGGGCGGCAGGTCGGCCGGGGATATTGCCGGACCAGATGAATTTTTCGGTCTCATATCTCTTCTTATAAAAGACAATACCGGGGCGCCCCTGCTCGGGCGGAGCGCTGCAAAGACAAAGCGCGAAAAATCCGCTGTCAAGCGGTTCGATGTACAAAGGACTGCAGGCGTTGTCCGATTCGAGTATCCACATGGTCTGCTGGATTTCGCGGCCGTTAAAGTCAACTGCGGCGAGTTCATCAATGGCTTCCGTCTTCCTGAAATAAATCTGATCCTTGTGGATCGACAACGGGGATTCTTCGCGCATCGGTTTCGACCATAATCTCATGCCGTCCGTGTCATATCCGATCAGCTTATCATTGGAATAAACGATTATTCTCTTGCCGCCGATCAGAATCGCCCGCGGATTAAGCGGTGTTTTATCCTCTTCATCAAAGAATTTTTTCCAGGTAAGATAGCCCTCGCTTTCCGATCCGGCATTGATGAATGATGATCTTCCCGCATCAGCGAATATTACCGGGTATGTGTTGGTAGTCATACCATTGCTTTCCTTATTCAAGTCTTTATTATTACCGGAACCGGCGCCTGTGCAGCCGATTCCAAAAGCAAGTATAAAACCTGCCATATATATAAAAAATCTGCTTCTCATTGAAAGCCATTTACTATTTCCAATCATGCCGGCAGATCCTTCGTGTCAAAAAATCCACCGCCTGAAACTCCTGCGAGCGTCTCGGTTTTCAGCCACAGCGCCACCGAATTGAAATCGGCGCGGCCGATATCTCCGGCAGCGGTTTTCCCCAAAATGTGTTTCAGTATTTTCTTTTTATCCACGGCATCATCGACATTTATGGTCTTGCCGGCGGTTGCAAAGCTGTTTCCGCCGTTTTCTTTGACGGTAATATTGAAATGAGAATCACCCGGGACAGCCGTATGCCAGTCGGTCGGAGTCGGCTCGGGGGCCTCATAAACTCTGAAATGCGGCACAAAGATCATCAGGACATTTTTAAAAACATGGTCGCGGCTGCATAGAAAATAATATTTGTTCAAATCAGTCAACGGCTTTTGCACCCAGCGTTTCATCCAGTTCGACATTGAATTGACGGTCCAGTTGTTGGTGTCATCGACAAATTTCATCGCGATCTTGGTTCGCACCACCAGAATACCGTCAAAGATAATTCTCGGATTCATGACATGGTTGCGGTTGGACGCATGTTTGGGATCTATCATACGGGCGGTTTCGCCTCCCCCCAGACGATAAAGCATAATATCCGATTTACCGGCATTCCCGGTTTTAAATACAAAATCTATTTTTTGATGGGACGGTTTGTTGGGATTACGGTATTTGGCATCCCAGAGATCCAGTTCGATAACATTTTCCTTGGCATCCTTGGTGTACTTATAGGTCATCTTGAAAGCGGACTTGGTGATGAGGGGCTGGAGTTTTTTATTGGTGGCATCCGAGGCTTCATCATTTATCCAGTTGACAAAATGCCAGAAGTCCCGCATTCGCGGATTACGGCATTCGGACATGGTCGAGATATAATCAATACTATATGGCCCGCCGGGAGCGGTAAACGGGTGCTCAAATGCCGGAAGACCGAAAAAGGTATGCCGCGTGGTCCAGGGATTGCTTTGCTTTCTGACAAATTCGTTGTACATATAATCATCGAACAACCCGGTAGCATGTCCCATTTCATGATGGTGCATCAACGGAGCATAGGTGCTGCCGTCAAGATCCTTTGTTTTGGCGTCGGTTCCGGCGCCTCCGTAGTAATCGGTCTGCCCCTGATAGCTGGCCTGGCAAAATTTGGCTTCGGTCGGCAGCATCCAGTCCTCATCCGTAACGCACACCCGCACGATGCACTTGTGTTTGCCCCCGCCATCGTCGATTTTGGCCTCATAAAAATGATACAGCCTGATGAGAATGTCATCGAGTCCGCTTTTCTTCTCGAGCAAGTACGGCCGATTGGTACGATTCATCGAGTTCATCATGCCGTCTTTTTCCCACTTGGATCGCCAGTTGGCGTCGGTCGGGGCCTCGGCGGGATCGGAGTGCGCTTCCAGGCGGCAGTTCCAGTAAATTATAAGATACGACAGCGGTTTTTCCTTGTCTTTTTCAAGGAGTCCTTTGGTGAATCCGCAGTTATGGATGTAGTGCAATTCATAATTACCGCATTTGTACTGAACATAATCTTTCATGGCTGCGGGGACATTGCCGTCGGCGAGAGTGACATGAATGGGGGCATTTCTATGCATGGCCGAATCATTAAGAATGGCGGCCCGGGCACCCAGGATATGTCCCTGCTCGTATTTGAATTTGGCATTCTTTTCAGTCCGCTTATCGGAAATATCGTAAAAGCCGCTGCAGAATACGACCAATCGCGGCAGATTCGGTTTATCTTTTTCCGCTATTTTCACGGAAATCAGATTCTGCTTGAACTCAATATCGCTGAAATAGGGATGAGTCGAAATTCCCTTATATATTTTTATATTATAATCATCGGCCTCATCGAGGTAGAAAAGTGTCAGGCGCGACTTGTCGGATAAGTCTATTTTGTTGCCGTCCTTGTCAAGGTCCTGCGGCTTGTCCGCGGCATTATTGTTTATATTCTGGCTTCCTGTATCATCGACCAGAACGATATCATCAAGAGAAAAGAGCAGCGGCTTATCGGGGGCGGTTTTCTTGGCGCCAAATGGTTTATAGTCGGCGATAATGGTATCGAATTTATTGCCGGTATTATCCTTGCCTTCATGACGGGTGAAATAATTTCGTGATGACCACTCCAGAGGAAGATCATAATACTGTATTCGTTCCTTGTAGGTCAGCTTGGCAATATCCTCGTTTTTCTTTTCGACGATTTCGGGTTGATCATCTTTGCTCTTAGTAAATACCCATTGGCGGGTTTTGCCGTCGGGAGTGACTTTCGAGCTGAACGTGAAATATATCTTGTCGGTTTTTTTAATGTCGAGGATTCGGACGGTATGAATGCCGTCATTGTAATCGAGACCGATTGTGAGCGGTTTGGGATCGCCCCTCTTAAAGGCCTGAATTTTCAAGCCCTCGGGAACCCCTTTATAATCTTTAATGATTCTGTCGTAGTAGGAAAATTTCAGATGGAAGGCATCGGCCGTAAGGTAGGCGGGATCGACATATTTAATATCCATATGCTTGTCATACCAGAGGGGACATTCGGCGGCGGTATGTTTCTTATTAATATGAGGGGGGCATTTTAATTTGTCGGGCGTTTCCTTATGGTTAAAGAACAATATCTCGACACGGCGGTTGCGCTGGGATTTATAGTTGCTTTTTTCCGGTTTCTGCAGCGGAAATGATTCACCGCAGGCGACATAAGGCTTATCCTTATCAACAAACCGTTCCCTGATGCGTTTGGGACGCATTAAATCCAGTCTCTTGTAGTCAATTTCCAGGACATTGCAGATTTCATCGATATACAGGTCATAGACCGCTTTCCAGGCGATCTCGGGCCACTTATGGGAGGGATCGGCATTTATCTTCTGAGCCAGATCGAGCGGAAGATCCTCAGGAAAGGCATCCTTGGTTTTCGGATCGTCGTGAAGCCTGCGATAGGCGGTAAAAAAGTTTTCATCAGCGGCGTTGGTTTTCTTGCCGAACTTGTCATCTATACTGCCCGGGTCACAATCCCAATTCGGACGGAGGGAAAAATATTTCATGATTTGCTGATAATCTTCGACTTTCTGCTGGCCATAACAATTTTTGGCCCAGTTTTCCTTGTCGCCGTTGAGAAGGTAGAGAACGCTTTTGGCCCGTTTATCGGAAAGTTTGAAATTGGGTTCGACATCGCCGGATGAATCGGTATGAGCGGCAATCAGGATTTTTTTCCTGGGGTCAAATTCATACTGTCTGAAAACCACCGCCAGGGCACGGACTCCCGAAAGTTTTTCCTGTTTGGCCTGCAGTTGCTTGTCTTTTGCGCCCTGTGAAGAGCTTTTTCCGGCCGGTTTTGAGGGAAGAATAACGGCGCTGTTGAGATGGAAAAGGACATCCTCCATCTCGAGAATTTCCACTTTGGACCGCATAGCCTGAAATGAGGCCAGGCTGTGCGAAACGACTTTGTTCTTGCCGAAAAGCCTGCTGAGAAAATTTTTCATTTAAGAAGCTGCTTTACAGCGGTCGTTTAATCCCGATTTCAGGAATTATCCGCTGCTTTTTTTAATATCAAAAGAGACTTTAGCCTCTCCCGGGGGCACATTTTCCACTTTGGCGCGGCCATTACTGTCCAGTTTGCCTTCTTTAATGGCACCGTTGGGCAAATATACTTTATAACCGGCATCCTTTATAGGATTGCCATCTTCGTCTTTCAATTCCAGTTCGATATAATCTTTGATTTCGAGTATTCCGGAGCGTGAGGAAACGCCGTCGGCCGTCACTCGGAAATAGAAGGAAGGTCCGGAATATCCCCCCTTGCTTTCCTTGGAAGCCTGCAGGCCGAGAAAATCCTTATCGATTTTGAGGGCCCACTCTTCCTCAATTTTGTCGCCGCTGACTTTGGATTCGATGGTTTTAAGCAGGCGATCCGCAAAGGGGCCGGTGTCCTTCACAAAAATCTCCAAAGTTGCTTTAACGCCTGACTTAATGCCGGCCACTTGGGCGGTCATTTTGACGGTATCTTCGACTTTGGCCGTTTTTGAGGACCATCCCGCTTTGACAATGGCTTTCAGGGCGATTTCGTAGCTGCCTTCCTTTACACCGCTTTTTTTGACCTGCCCCGCCAGGACCGACTTCGATTCATCCCCATCCGGGGACTTGACGGTATATTGAACACCGGTTATCGGATTGCCGCCTTTATCGGTGAATTTCACATCAAGCTTGTGATTTTCTTCTTCTTCGGTTCCTTTGGCCTCAGCCCTGGCAGCAGTCTCGCCGCCGGAACCGGCGCCGCCGCCGCCCCCGCCGCCGGAACCTACCAGAACCGTAGGGCAGCCGGCGACAATCGTGGCCGGGGGGCCGCCGGAACATATGGCGGTATCGCCGACAAGCGCAATCGGCTGGCCGCCGACCAATACCGACATGCCGGTAGCAATAATTTGTCCCCCGACATGGGGAATGGGAGGTGTTCCCGGGGTTTGCATAGGGCAGGTATGCATGGCGTTCATCTGGGCCGCGGGCTGTCCGCCGATCAAGACCATAGGGACACCGGGCGGCATAATAACGCCTCCGTGAGCGGTTTGGTCGCCAACTCTGGCTGCCGGTTTTCCGGGCATATCAGCTCCTTGGTAAATTCAGCGGCAAAGGTGCCGCTTATATAAAATATAAATATATACTAAAGACCAAGTCAATAAATAGTTGCCGCTATATATGATATTGTTTTGGTCTATTCATGAATAAAATTAACGATCCCGTAATGCCATTCTTTGGTTTTATCCACTTATTCGACCGGTTCATAAGCGATGTTAAGCGGCATGGATCAATAGAGAGTCAAAAATAATTTGCAAAAAGTTCTTGCGACCCGGCATAATATGGCTTTACTTTGAGGCAATCAACAGAAGAAGAAAGATAACACCAGGATACTTTGTACTTTGCATGGCTGAAATTACATTTTTTCTTTTCCCGGACATGAGGAATCTTATTAGGAGTAATTAATGTCAGACGGCAAAGATATGGATGGCTCGGCGACCAGCCCGCGTGGAGGGCCCGACCCGCTGGGAATCATCGGCTGGGAAGTAGCCGGAAAATATAAGATACGCGCTTATATCGGCGGCGGCGGCTTCGGAGAGGTATATGAAGGATTCAATATGCATCTGCCGGAGCAGAAGCTGGTATTCAAATTCTTCAAGCGTGTCCAGTCACGCGACAAGTTCGCCAAGGAAGCCAAAATCCTGTGTATGCTGGATCATCCGAATATTTCGCGAGTCATTGACTTTCTGCCCGAAGAAGGGGCGGTTGTCGTCGCTTATATAGATGGCGAAGACGGTGCGGCTCGTTTGAAAAAATCGGGTGCACTCGATGAAGAGACTTTTTTGAGAGTTGCCCGGGCCATGACCGATGCCATCGCTTTCGCGCATGAAAAGCGAATCGCGCATCGCGACCTCAAGCCGGGCAATATCATGTTTGATAAAAGCGGTCATGTTTACCTGATAGATTTCGGCATCGCCAAAGAAATGGGCGGAGATGCCACCAAGACAGCTTATGTGGCACTGACGCCGCTCTTCGCGGCCCCCGAAAGACAATCCGGGGAGCAGGATTATAATCCCTTCCTGAGCGACATCTATGAAATGGGGGTAACCCTGTTCAACTTCGCCACCAATGATTTGCCGTATCGCAATCCGGCCAATCCCAATATCCACGAGTGGGGCGGTATGGCCAGCGAGAATCTTTCGCCGGAACTTCGCCGTATCCTGATGAAAGCGACCCATCCCGATCCCAAACAGCGTTACCAGACGGCCAGGGAAATGGCCGGGGATCTGAAACTGCTGAAGCAGGTTTACGGAGGCGGCAAAAAGAAATCGGCAGCCATTTATTATGTGGCGGCCATTATCGTGCTCCTGGCGGTGGGAGGATATTATTTCCGGGATCGTATAACAGGATTGTACAATCAACTGACCGCCAAGCAGGAACAGGTCAATGAATCCGAGCAGATAAAAACAAAAATCGATGAAGCCCTGAAACAGCCGGAAGCGGAGACACCCGCGGATACAACAGCAGTTCGGGATACAACTATTGTCTCCGAAACCGGCAAAGAAGCAACGGTTGCGGAAACATCACCGGAAACGAAAGAGACACCACCGACGACAAC
>JBFMFJ010000032.1:0-16472 GCA_040752235.1 Candidatus Zixiibacteriota bacterium
GGCGTTGATAGTAAATACTACTAAATTTGTTCAGGTTTATCGAATTAGTTTTTGGATAATTTCATCGGCAAGAGGGAAACCGGTTTCGGTAAGTTTTATAAATTCGGCGTCGGCTTCAATCAAACCGGCCTGTATATAGATGTTGAGATGTTGCATATCGATGACATTTTCCAGCGGCCTGTCGAATCGCCGCCGAAATCCTTGACGGTCGATGCCGCGGGTCGTTCGCAGGCCGAGCATCACCGCTTCGGTCATGCGCGACTCGATCGTGTCGGAATCGAAGATTAGCGGGCGGACGCCTTTCGAAATCATTTCGATATATGTTTTCAAATCCGGTTTGTTGGCGAAACGGCGGTTGTCAATAAAGCTGTGGGCCGAGGGGCCCAGCCCGAGATACTGCCCGCCTTCCCAGTAGCGCATATTGTGGCGGCATTCAAAGCCGGGTCTGGCGAATGAGGATACTTCATAACGATGCAAATCGTTTTGCGCCAGTTCCACATTTATGGCCAGGTACATGGCCGCCGTCAGATCATCGGCGGGAAGACGCAAACGGCCGTCGGCGATTTTCTTCTCCAGCAGGGTATTGTGTTCTACAGTCAATTGATAGTACGATACATGCGGCGGAGCCAGATCGATAAGCTGATTGAGATCATCGGAAAGAAGCCTACCGGTCTGGCGCGGCAGACCGAAAATCATGTCGATACCGAAATTCTCGAAGCCAAGCGCGCGGGCAAGATAAATCGCCCGGAAGGAATCTTCGAGATTATGTTTCCGCCCAAGCAGTCTCAGCAGGCGGGTGTTGAAACTCTGGATGCCGAACACCGGCCTGGTGACTCCCATTTCCCTGAAGGTATTCAAGCGGTCGGCATCAATCGACTCCGGGTTAATTTCCAAAGTGAATTCCGGATTGGCGATTATGGCGAAATATTTTCTAAGTTCGGTCAGGAATCTTTCCAGAAGGGAGATATTTACCAGCGAAGGCGTCCCGCCTCCGATATAAATAGTTTCGATGGTCCGATCATCCGAGTCGATCATATCGGCGGCCAAAGCCAGTTCCGATGTGAGCGCTTTGAAATATGCCGCCTCCATCGTTTCGTTGCATTTGATTTTATAAAAATCGCAATATGAGCAGAGGTTGGTGCAAAAAGGATAATGGATATAAAGCGAAAGAGACATTACTTAGAGCGCGTTAAACAGGCGGTCCCAACGCGTATGGGACGGAAAACCGGTCAGGAAGTAGAAAGTAGAGCCCAGGGCGGAAGTAATATAAGGAAACTCCCACTTCGGAGCATCCGGATCAGGCTCCCATGACCAGTATATGAATAACGCCTTGCCCTTGATGAATTCCGCCGGCACGAAACCCCAGAAACGGCTGTCCTGGCTTTCATCGCGATTGTCCCCGAGCACGAAGTACTGCCCGGCCGGCACCTGAATAGGACCGAAATTATCGCGGGCCGAAAGCTGGGCCGCCATAATCTTGGGATCGGTGTTCTTGGCATTGGGGAGAATTTCCGCCAGTTCATTGTCGACATAAACAACTTTATCGATTATTTCGACGGTCTGGCCCGGCAGGGCGACAATCCGCTTGATATAATCTTTGGCCGGATTCAGCGGATATTTGAAAACCACAATGTCGTTTATGTGCGGCTCGCCGAAATTGTACGCCAGTTTGTTGACGAAAATGTAATCTCCCTCGAACAGCGAATCCTCCATGGAGGCGGAATCGACCCGATAAGCCGACACCACGAACAGCCTTAAAAGAACGGCTGCCGCCAGCGAAATGAAGAGAACTTCAACATATTCCCGCCATAGCGGCTTGGTCTTCTGGGAACGTCGGGGCGGCTTTTTCGGCCGGACCGGCGGTTTTTCCGTCTCGACCTGCTGAAAATCTTCAAGGAGAAAATCGTTATTCATACTTGTTAAATTATCGGTGTCTTGTTACTTTTTCTTTAACTGTCCAAAAGGCAATAAATAAGGATTAGTTTTCATTGCGCAAGTCATTTGTAGAATATTACGTTTGGACAAAGACTAATATCAGCAATAGAAAGGACATGTCGTGAAGGAAATAATCAAGACTGATAAGGCGCCGGCCGCGGTCGGCCCGTATTCGCAGGCCATAAAAGTAAAAGCCGGTCATTTAATTTTCTGTTCGGGCCAGATCCCCCTTGATCCCAAAACCGGAAATATCGTTGGCGAAACAGCCCCGGAACAGGCCGAACAGGTTATTAAAAATCTAAAGGCGGTTTTGGCGGCGGCCGGGGCCGATCTGACCAATGTAGTTAAAACCAATGTCTATCTGACCAGCATGGATGATTTCGCGACGGTCAATGAAGTCTATGCCCGGCATTTTACTACCCAGCTTCCGGCCCGCGCCGCAGTTGAGGTCGGCCGCCTTCCGAAAGGTGTCAAAGTCGAAATTGAGGCTGTTGCGGTTGTATAGAATTGAGTGAACAAAATATAAAGCTTTTTTACTGGCTTGAGGCGGGATTATCCCTCATGGGCGGGATAATCCTGCCGGTTTATGTCCTTTATTTCAGGCTTTTCGAAATCACTCTTTTCCAGGTGGCCCTGTTGGCCGCCGTTTTTGAAGCCACCATTATAATATTCGAGATACCGACCGGCCGTCTGGCCGATCGATATGGCCGTAAGTTGTCGACATTCATCGGATTCGGGCTCTATGCCCTATCCGCTCTGATCTTCATATTATTTCGGAATTTTATTGGGTTTCTGGTCGCGGAAATTATATTCGGCATCGCCGAAACCTTTATTTCCGGTGCCCTGGAAGCGCTGGCGGTGGACAGCCTGCCGGAATCCGAACGGGACAAACGGCTGGCCGGCCTATTTGCCAATCGGACTGTCTATAAAACCGCTTCATTATTATGCGGCATGGTTCTGGGGGGGCTCATCGCCGGAGCAATGCTGCCCATTCTCTTTATCCCTATCCTCGTCGTGGCAATATTTTGCCTTTTGTTAACCCTTTGGCTGGTCGAAAAGGGAGGAGACAAAGCCGGGGAAAAGCCTGCAGGCGGATCATTATCCGTTATTACGGAGACAATTTTCTCGAATAGAATGGTGCTGGCTCTTTTCATGGTCGGACTGGCGGCCAATTTTGTTTATGAGCCGGTGGATCAATTCTGGCAGGTGCTTTTTTCGGAAATCCGGAAACTGGAAGCATCATTTTTCGGGATGATTACAGCGGCGGGAATGATTCTGGTAATAGTCTCCGCCAGGCTGACCAAAAGGCTCTATGAATATCCGGGGTTTTGTCTGTCAGGCGCCTTTATGTTTGTCGCCGCGGCTTTGCTGATTGCGGTATGGTTGCCTCTGGCTCCGGCGATTACCGGCATTATTATTTATTTCGCCCTCAAGGAATTGATTCGACCGATAATATCGACCCATTTGAACCGCCGAATCCAATCGGAAAACCGAGCTACCATGCTTTCGGCATATAACATGGTTTGCTCGATTGGTGAAGTCGCCGCAAGTGTCCTCGCTGGTCTTATAGCGCAGAAATTCGGTGTTTCATTTCTATTCTATATTTCGTCAGCCGGAGCCGTGATTATTCCAGTCATTTATATTGTAGTCTCAGGCGGCAGAAAATCAAAGTCTCAAAACCGGGACACTGCTATTATCCGCTGACACTTACATCTGTCCTCTTACGGCGCCGGTACCATATTGAAACTGCCACCGTCAGAATCAGGACAATTATCAAAATAAGTAAACCGGTTCGTGATAAAAGCGGGATCTGTTCCCTTAAAGGAATAAATTCCACATAATTCGGCGACTGCCCTACATATGAGCATCCATATTCTATGCGCATATATCCATCTTCACCCCAGTCGGTTCCCCAGGAATTGCGGATAATCCATATCCCGTTGGTTCCCTGGGTATCATCCCAGCCGACAATATTGATCGTATGATTGATTATCGAGTCATTACAGGCATTGAAAACTCCCCCGGTATAGGCCCGGAAGGGATCATTCACAAAAATCCCGGCACATATCGGGCCATAGTCCAGAATGGCCTGTTTCATCGCCTCGATTGACGGATTGAACAGATCATCTCCGATGTAACTCCAGTCATGAATTATATATGGGTGCGTATGCTCACCGTTGCAGTAGCCTTCTTCTTCCAGATACGGGAAATCTTCCTCGGGAACGGCTCCGTAATGGCCGCACTTGCCGACTTTCCACATGTGGTAGTCATGAGCATAATAGCCGCCATAACAGCCCCACATATGAGTGTTGCAATCGATAAGCCACTGTTCCGATAAATCCACATAGATACCGAATTCTCTTTTAATGGCTGATTCAAGCGGGCCTGTTGTGGAAAAAGCCCAGCAACTGCCGCAGCCTCCCTGGTCCCTGATCGGTGTCAAAGCGGCGCTGTCCCGCCAGTCGAAACTGACCGGCAGGCTGCCTTTCGGAAGGCAGAGATCGAATGAGGCCATCTCCCTCCAATCCGGAGGTACTTCGAAACCGCACAATTGATCCAGCGAGTACTGTGTCGCCGAATTCAGGCCGACGCTGAAAGTCCAGCCCTCCTCCATGGCTCTTTTTTGCAAGTCTTCGATATCCAAAGCGGACAATTGTGCCAGCGATGGCGCGATCGAAATACAATGATAAATTATTAATATAATGAAGATCCTTAAAAGAATCTTTCCGACTCCTGAATAGACTGGATCTCTGTACATAGGACTCCCTCCGATTTGTTGGCGGTATCGGCCGTTGTTTTGTCGATAGCGGGGGCAGAGAATAATTTTAATGCCGGGGCATTAAAATTGACCTTATAATAAATGTATATCTTAACGTCTATTTTGTCAAGAAATTGTGACTTTTAGTGAAAAATGAAAGATATTTCGGCAATTATTAAAAATATTAAGAGGAGTCCAGTGGTATAGTATACGATTTTATATAAATATTTTTCTCTATGATCGGCGCAAATTTCCGCGAGATTTTAAATAATGTCGATTGTTTCCAAAATAAATGCAGTTTTCTTTCGACAAAACTCTTGACAAAGTTGAAAAAAGGTGTTTTATAGGTTCTTTGATTTGTGATTAATATCACAATCTTGTTTTGGCCGGAAAAGAACGGCAGGAGTTGAGAAAAAAATGAACGAATACTTGTCGGTTTTGATTTTTCTTGTGGCCGGGGTAGGAATAGTTCTCTTTACTTTCTTTTTCGCCCGCCTGATTCGGCCTCATAATCCTTATAAAGCCAAAAATCAAACCTATGAATGTGCCGAAATGCCGGTTGGGAATTCCTGGGTTAAGTTCAACAACCGCTTCTACATATTCGCACTGATATTTGTCGTTTTCGACGTCGAAGCAATCTTTTTGTTCCCGTGGGCGGTGGCTTTCGGCCAGCTGGGGCTTTTTGCCTTAATAGAAATGATTATCTTTATTGCTATTTTGATTTTCGGGCTTTATTATGCCTGGAAAAAAGGGGCGCTCAAATGGGCATAATAAAGAAACTTCCGGTATATTTGGAAAAAATCCCCGGCGGCGGCATTGTCACAACCAGCCTGGACTCTATATTCAGCTATTCTCAAGCCAGCTCGCTCTGGTATCTCCTGTTTGGAACCGCCTGTTGTGCCATCGAGTTAATGGCGACTGGTGCTTCGCGTTATGATTTCGACCGCCTGGGCATGATTTTCCGTGCTTCGCCGCGGCAATCCGATCTGATTATTGCCGCAGGGACCATTACCAAAAAGATGGGGCCGAGATTAAGGCTGCTTTACGATCAGATGGCCGAGCCGAGATATGTCATTGCTATGGGCGGATGCACGGTCGGCGGCGGCCCGTTTTATTATGACAGTTATGCAGTCGAAAAGGGAATCGACCATATCGTGCCGGTCGATGTTTATATCCCGGGTTGTCCTCCACGGCCGGAATCGCTTCTGGAAGGATGCCTGACGCTTCAGAAAAAGGTCAAGACACTGAAAATCCAGGATTGGAGCTGACGTTTTTTGTTATGAACCGCGAAGAACTTGCCAAATATCTCCTTGATAAATTCTCGGATAAGATAGAGCCTCTCGAAACCGGTAAGGCCGAGCCCTTCTTCCTTTTGAAAAAGCCGGAAGATCTGGTCGAATTTTGCCGCACCGTCCGGGATGATGCCACCCTGCGAATGGATTTCCTCTGCATGATGTGCGGTGTCGATACCGGTGAAAATTTCGAGGTTGTCTATTCTCTGGCCTCGATTAAAAATCGCCTTCGTTTCGACTTCAAATTCCCGCTTCCCTACGATAAAGCCGAAATCGATTCGGTTCAGGAAGTCTGGGCCGGGGCCAACTGGTTCGAGAGAGAAACCTGGGAGCTTTACGGTATTAATATCCGGAACCACGACAGTCTGAAACGCTTTTTGCTCCCCGATAACTGGGATCAGGGATTCCCGATGCGCAAGAATTGGGATGCTCCCGATTTCAAGCGGATGCCCGAGGTGTAATTTATGGCGGAATTGCGGACAGAAGAATTTGTCGTCAATATGGGGCCGCATCACCCGTCGACCCATGGCGTCTGCCGCTTTGTACTTACCATGGATGGTGAGAAAATCATCAAAGCGGAACCGGTCATCGGCTATCTGCATCGTGCCCTTGAAAAAATTTGCGAAAACCGCACCTACTCCCAGTGTATACCGGTTCTGGACAGATTCGAATATTGCACCTCGATGTCGTGCAATCAGGTCTTTTCGCTGGCGGTTGAAAAACTGGCCGGCATTCAGGTTCCCGAGCGGGCCGAATATCTGCGCGTCATCATGCTGGAGTTCAACCGTATCGCCAGCCACCTTATCTGGCTGGGAACCACCTCGCTTGATCTGGGCGCCCTGACGCCGTTTCTGTATGCTTTTCGTGAAAGGGAGATGATTCTCGACTTGTTCGAGATGACCTGCGGGCAGAGGCTGACATACAATTATATAAGAATCGGCGGAGTGGCCAGGGATATCCCGAGTCAGTTCGTGCCGATGGCAAAGCAATTCCTGGCGACCTTTGATCATAAGGTAGATGATTACGAACGGGTTTTGACCGAAAATCCGATATTTATGGCTCGTAACCAGAATATCGGTGTTATGTCGCCTGAGCTGGCTCTGGCCTACGGTGTCTCCGGCCCTAATTTGCGTGGTTCAGGTATAAAATTCGATCTCCGCAAGGATGATCCTTATTCGATATATGATCGTTTCAAATTTAATATTCCGACGGGACAAAACGGCGACTGTTATGATCGATACATGGTCCGAATCAGGGAGATGCGTGAATCGGCCAAAATTGTCAGGCAGGCGCTCGAGCAGCTTCCGGAAGGCGAAATCTCCGCCAAGTTCAGCCCGATCACATTCAAGGCGCCGGCCGGTGAACTTTACAGCCGGATAGAAAATTCCCGCGGTGAAATGGGTGTTTATTTACAGTCTCGCGATAAAGAGAAAAAGCCGCTTCGCGTCAAGCTTCGCGGCAGCTCCTATAATCATCTCCAGGTTATGCCGGAGCTGGTCAGGGGACATTTGATTGCCGATGTAGTGGCAGTCATGGCATCAATGGATATAATTATGCCGGATGTGGATAGATAATGGAACTTGCAGGAATATTTAAGTATCTGTATGAATTACTGGCCGGTACCGGTCTGCCCCAGGTCTGGGTGGATATAATCGCGCTGGGTTTTGCCGCCGTGGTCGTATTCGGATTTCTGTGCGTGGTAGCCCTCTTCCTGGTCTGGTGGGAGAGAAAAGTCTCGGCTCATTTTCAGCAGAGGCTGGGCCCGATGCGGACCGGCTGGCACGGCTGGCGGCAGACGGTTCATGATGCCCTCAAACTGCTGCAGAAAGAGGACATAAGGCCGGCGGCGGTTGACCGGATCGTGTATTACTGGGCGCCGATTATATGTTTCGTGGCGGCCTTCATGGCCTATATCGTCATCCCGTTTGGGGATGGTCTTATCGTTGCTGACCTGAATATCGGGATATTGTTCATTTTGGCCATCACTACCTTCACAATTATATCGCTGCTTATGGCCGGATGGGGCTCCAATAACAAATATGCTCTTTTAGGCGGGATGAGGTCGGCGGCCCAGGTGGTCAGTTATGAAGTCCCCATGGTTGTATCGGTCTTGGCGGTGATTGTGTTTGTCGGTTCATTATCTATGGTTGAAATTGTCCAGTCACAGGCCCAGATATATCAATGGTACGTTTTCCGGCTGCCCTTCGGCCCGATCGCCTTTATTACTTATATCATTGCCGGAACTGCCGAAACCAACCGCACTCCTTTCGATATTCCCGAAGCTGAACAGGAACTGGTGGCCGGATTCAACATCGAGTATTCCGGAATGAAATTCGCCATGTTTTTCCTGGCCGAGTTTGTCAATATGTTCACCGTCTCAGCCATCGGAGCCACACTTTTTCTTGGCGGCTGGCAGGGACCCTGGCTGCCGTCATGGGTATGGTTTATGGTTAAGACACTGGCCCTCGTGTTTGTCCTGATGTGGTTCCGCTGGACATTCCCTAGGATGAGGGTGGATCAATTGATGGAGTTCTCCTGGAAGTTTTTGCTTCCCGTATCGTTCGTGAATCTTATTTTGGCCGGGTTTATGAAATACTCGGGGTGGTTTAACTGGTGAGCAAGGTATTCGACGGCATAAAGAATCTATTAATCGGCATGGCGACGACCGCCAAGCATCTTACCCGGCATAATGTGTGCGTCCAGTATCCGACCGAGAAATGGACCATGCCGGAGCGGTCGCGCGGGATAGTGGTCCTGCTTACCGATCATGAGACCGGCGAACTGAATTGCACCGCCTGCATGCTTTGCGCCCGTTCATGCCCGACTTCAGCCATAACAATAACGAGTCATAAGGATGAAGCGACCAAGAAGCGAGTGCTCGATGATTTTGTAGTCGATTACAATCTCTGCTGTTTCTGCGGCTTGTGCGAAGAGGCCTGCAATTTTGCCGCCATTAAGATGGCGCCGAAATACGAGTTCTCGACATGGAACAGGGAAGATCTGACCTGGCATAAGGATAAATTACAGGAAATCGGCCGCGACGTTCCATATGAAAAGCCGGAGCGCAAGAAACCTGCCCCGGCGGCCCCCAAACCGGCAGCTCCGAAAGCCGACGATAAACCTGCGGAAAAACCGCAGGCAGTGGTGTCCAATCCGAACTCAGGCGAGAAAAAGACCGAATCGGAAAAGAAACCGGAAACAGGTGAAAAGGGAAGCGGGGAGGAGCAAAAGTAATGGAATATTTTACCAATTTCATTGATGCTGTTGCGGCTCAGCCGGTTTTTTATCTGCTTTCCCTGGCGCTGATATTGTCGGCCCTGATGGTTGTTACTCTGAAAAATATATTCCACTGCGCCATATTTTTGATCATCACGCTGTTTTGCGTGGCCGGGATTTACATTCTGCTGCATGCCGAGTTTTTGGCGGCGGTGCAGGTGCTTATATATGTCGGGGCAGTCTCAGTTTTGATGATTTTCGCCATTATGTTGACATCACAATTGACCTCTAAAAAAATCGAGCAGACCAACGAGCAGGTGACAGTGGCCGGATTGGTTTCATTGGCATTTCTGGGTTCTTCCATGTGTGCCATGCTCAAAACCAGGTGGAATATCGGCGAGGTGACGCTGCCCGAGAACAATATTATGTCTCTCGGTAAGCTGTTGATGACCGATTTCGTCCTGCCCTTCGAGGTGGTGTCGATTCTGTTGCTGGCCGCACTGATCGGAGCGGTAGTCCTGGCAAGAAAGGAGAGCTCCTGATGGGTAGTTATATCGCACTTGCCGGAGTCCTGTTTGCCATCGGTATTTTCGGCGTCCTGACACGCCGCAACGCCATCGGGATTCTTATGTCGCTGGAGTTGATGTTCAACGCCGTGAATATAAATTTTGTTGCATTCAATAAATATATTGCTACATGCAATGGAACCCTGACCGGTCAGATATTCGCCATTTTTGTGGTTGTGGTGGCCGCTGCCGAAGCGGTGGTGGGGCTGGCAATCGTGCTCCTGATTTACCGCAACTGGAAGGGTATCGAGGTCGACCGGATTAATGTCATGAAGTGGTAATATGCTGGAAAATGCTTTTATAATACCGTTTTACCCGCTCTTCGCGTTCGTGATGATCATCTTTTTCACGCGCTGGAGGGAAAAGCTGTCGTCGTACCTATCGATCGGCATGATTCTAATCGGGCTGGCGCATTCAATCGGTGTTTTGATTCAGATGATCGGCCGCAACGGCGAGCCGTTGCAGATGTCCATCCCGTTCGTCAATTTGCCGGAACTTCATCTTGAACTCGGAGCCTGGATCGATCCACTCACGGCGGTTATGCTGGTGGTGGTGACGACAGTGTCGAGCTGCGTGCAGATTTACTCGCTGGGGTACATGCACGGCGATCCGCGCTGGAGCCGGTACTTCTCATATCTGTCGCTGTTCACATTTTCCATGCTGGGACTGGTGATAGCCAATAACTTCTTCATGATATTCATCTTCTGGGAACTGGTCGGGCTCACCAGCTATCTTTTGATCGGATTCTGGTTTGAGAAGAAATCGGCTTCGGATGCCGGTAAAAAAGCTTTTATCACGACCCGTGTCGGCGACCTCGGATTTATCGTAGGATTGCTGCTTCTTGGGCTGTATGCCGGGACATTCAATTACCAGGAAGTATTCGGAATCGTCAAATCGGGAACTTTATCACCCGCGATTCTGGGTGCCGCCGGCGTCTTTATCTTCTGCGGCGCCGTTGGCAAGTCGGCTCAATTTCCGCTGCATGTCTGGCTGCCTGATGCCATGGAAGGTCCGACTCCGGTTTCGGCCCTGATTCATGCCGCGACCATGGTTGCCGCCGGCGTTTATCTGGTGGCCCGGGCCATGACATTATTCGCCGCCTCGGGAACGGCCTCGATGGTGGTGGCGGTAATCGGCTTGATCACCTCCTTTATGGCCGCAACCATTGCTTTGACTCAATTCGATATTAAACGTGTGCTGGCCTATTCGACGGTCAGTCAGCTCGGATATATGATAATGGCGCTCGGTCTGTACGGTTATGATACTTTTCATCATCATCACACCCCGGGATTCTACGCCGGAACATTTCACCTGATGACGCATGCCTTCTTCAAAGCTCTCTTGTTCCTTGGCGCCGGATCGGTGATACATGCGGTGCATACCAATGATATCCGCGAAATGGGCGGTTTGTACGGCAAGATGAAAATCACTGCAATAACATTTATTGTCGCCTCATTGTCCATTGCCGGTATTTTCCCGCTGTCGGGTTTCTGGTCCAAGGATGAAATCGTGGCCGCTACCAGCGCCCATCCGGTCTTTATGGTCTTTACATTGGCCATTGCTTTCATGACCGCCTTCTATATGTTCCGGCTCTGTTTCATGACATTCACCGGCAAACCGCGCGATCAGCATCGCTTCGATCATGCTCATGAATCGCCGAAGTCGATGACTGTGCCTTTGATGTTCCTCGGATTTCTGTCGATTTTCGCCGGCTGGGTCGGATTACCCTGGCTGGGACACGGTTTCGCTTCTTTCGTCTTTCACGGCGAAGCCTATCATCCGCACGCCAATTACCTGCTGATGCTTATCTCGACCGTCGTGGCCGTTTCCGGTATCGGCCTGGCCTATGCCATGTATTATAAGAAGGCCGTCTCTCCGAATGCCATCGTCGAGAAATTCAAACCGCTGCATACACTGCTATATAATAAATATTACTTTGATGAGCTTTATGACTTGATTATCATCAGACCGATTCTTGGTCTGACCAATGTGCTGTGGTGGTTCGATGCCAATGTCGTCGACGGACTCGTGAATTTCACCGGATGGATTACCATTAAGTGGGCCGATATCAAGATGTGGTTCGACAAATGGATTATCGACGGTGCCGTTAACGGTACCGGATATGTCTGCATGTTTTTCTCCTGGCTGTTCCGGTACCTTCAAAACGGGTCATTCCAGTTCTATGCCCTGGTAGTAATGGTGGCGACGCTGGAGATCATGATGTTCCGAGTTTCTTCGATGTTTTTTTATATAATATTGGCGGCTATCGTCCTATTGGGACTGCTTCGCCTGGCAATTAAGTTTAACCGTTCCGGAAGGGTTAAGGCGGAACCTAATATAGAAGCTTAGGAGGAAAGAGAGAGTCATGAATTTCCCGATATTAACTTATATGATATTCATCCCGCTATTCGGCTTTTTAGCGGTGATGTTTCTCCCCAAGGAAAAGCACTGGTTGATCCGATGGACCTCGCTCGCATTCTCCTTCGTTCCCATGATCCTGTCTTTCTACCTGACCTATGTTTACTATTTCAGCCATTCCGGATCGGCCGATATGGTTTTTGTCGAAGGGCCGTTCGACTGGATTTCGCCGATTAATGCCCAATATTATCTCGGCGTCGACGGCATTTCGGTCCCGATGTTGTTCCTGACCGGACTGCTTTCGTTCCTTTCGATCCTGGCTTCATTTAATATCGTCAACCGGGTTAAAGAGTATTTCTCGTTTTTCCTTTTGCTTGAAGCGGGTATGATCGGCGTCTTCTGCGCCCTTGATTTCTTCCTTTTCTATGTTTTCTGGGAGGTCATGCTGGTGCCGATGTATTTCCTGATCGGCGTCTGGGGCGGGCCCCGGAAAGAATATGCAGCTATCAAGTTCTTTTTATATACTTTGTTTGGATCGATATTCATGCTGGTGGCGATTCTGGTGCTTTATTTCACCAGCGATCCCCATACTCTGAATATGATGCAGCTGATTCAGTCGATACCAGCCGGCATGGGACACTCGCTGCAACTGATGTGCTTCGCCTTCCTCTTCGTGGCTTTCGCCATTAAAGTTCCGGTCTGGCCGTTCCACACATGGTTGCCTGATGCTCACGTCGAGGCACCGACCGCCGTGTCGGTTATCCTTGCCGGCGTATTGTTGAAGATGGGAACATACGGTATGCTCAGGATTTCCTGGCCGATGTTTCCTGAAGCGACCCGGTTCTTTGCCATCCCGATCGCCATCCTCGGATTGATCGCCATTATATATGGTGCTCTGGTTTCGATGGCCCAGAAGGATCTCAAGAAACTGGTCGCGTACTCGTCGGTGTCGCACATGGGCTACTGCATGCTGGCTCTGGGCGCTTATTCATCGGTGACCGCGATATCCGGCTGTATGTTCCAGATGTTCAGTCATGGTTTGATCACCGGGGCGCTGTTCCTTTTGGTCGGCGTTCTTTATGATCGGGCTCATACCCGTGAAATCGCCGCCTTCGGAGGTCTCGGCTCCAAGCTGCCGGTTTATACCGGTTTGATGGTGCTGTTCTCGATGGCCTCGCTCGGCCTGCCGGGTATGTCCGGATTCGTGTCGGAATTCATGGTTTTCATCGGGGCTTTCACGGCACCGGCTCCTGATCTGACCATCTATACGGCGATTGCCGTTCTGGGCGTGGTGCTGACCGCCGGCTATATGCTGCGGATGGTGCAAAAAGTTTTTCTGGGTGAGTTTAACTCCGAGAAATGGCATGGCCTGACCGAAATCAATGTCCGGGAAATAATCTCGGTCGCGCCGCTGGCCATCCTGACTATCTTAATCGGGGTTTATCCTTCGCCTCTTACCAATATCATGAAAGCAACCCTGGAGAACCTGGTTAACCTGATGGCTCGATAGGAATTGAGATTATGCCAGATTACAATTTGAAACTGATTATTCCGGAAGTTTTTCTCTTTCTCTGGGCACTCTTTATATTTGCCTTCGATCTCGGGACCAAACGGAAAAATGCCAGATTGATCGGCTACCTCGCCATGGGCGGCATTGCCATTACCGCTGTTTTGTTGTCCCTTTATCATGGCGGCATAACATTCAATAACATGTTCAAATCGGATACGCTGGCGACATTTTTCAAAGTCATTTTCCTGGGTTCGGCATTTATGGCCATCGGGTCATCCTTCGATATCGCCTCCACCAAAATTAAAAATCATCGCGGCGAGTATTTCGGACTGATTCTGCTTTCGACGGTGGGGATGATGTTCCTCGCCTCGGCCGGTGAGTTGATTTCGCTCTATATCGGCCTGGAATTGACGACTATTCCGCTTTATGTTCTGGCGGCTTACTATAAAGATGATCGTATTTCCGTTGAAGCCGGGTTGAAGTATTTGATTATCGGAGCCTTTTCATCGGCCATATTGCTCTACGGTATATCGCTGCTTTACGGACTGTCGGGGACGACCGATATCCTGATGATGAAAATCAATCTGTCTTTGCTCTTTCTAAATACCGAGGGGATCGGCTGGGCTCCGTTGATGGCCATTGTTATGGTCATGGCAGGGATCGGTTTCAAGCTGGCCCTGGTGCCGTTCCACATGTGGGCGCCCGATGTTTACCAGGGGGCTCCGACTCCAATCACCGCTATGCTTTCAGTCGGTTCCAAAGCGGCCGGTGTGGTGGCCTTCTTAAGAATCTTTGTCGATGGATTATACGGTTTTTCGGATTCTGTTATGGCCCCGCTTGACTGGGCCATTATCGTCGCCGTTCTGGCTTCGGCGGCAATGATTCTCGGCAATATCACCGCTCTGAGGCAGAAAAATATCAAACGCATGCTGGCTTATTCGTCGATTGCCCAGATCGGTTATGTCATGGTCGGTGTCGTTGCGGTTTCGAAGCTCGGTGTCGGCGCCGTTGGCTACTACATGTTCGTTTACCTTTTCGCCAATATGGGTGCTTTTGCGGTCGCCACCGTCTTTAACGACAAGACCGGCTCCGACAGCATCTCGAGCTATGCCGGGTTGTCCAAATCATCCCCGATGATTTCCGCCTTCATGACGGTTTTCCTCTTATCGCTCGCCGGAATACCGCCGCTGGCCGGATTTGCCGCCAAATATTTTGTCTTTGCGGCCGGCATCCAGGCCGGATATACCTGGCTGGTTATTCTGGCATTATTGACTGCCGTCGTCTCCCTGTATTACTATGCCAATGTTATTAAAATGATGTATTTTGCCTCGGAAAACCCGACCATCAAGGTAACTCCGCCGCTTTCCGCCAATATTGTCCTGATTCTCGGCGTCGCCGGTTTGATAATATTCGGAGTATTCCCCGGTTTCATTCTAAAATTTGCTCTTGACACAGCCGGAGTCTTTGGCTTTTAATAACTTTGCAGATATACCGAATCCCGGTTTCATATTTTGCTGGCAGATTTTGCATATCATTATATATATTACCGGGCAGAGCAAACCGATATAATATATAGGTTGGCGGAGGCATGTCTCTGTTAAAGATAGTAAAGGACATCATAAAACGACAATTTCTTTCCGGCGTCCTTGTGATCGTGCCGCTTATACTGACCTATGTCGTATTGCGGTTCTTGTTCGAAACCATCGACGGCATTCTGTCGCCGTTTATTTTCCGCCTTTTGGGTTATAATATCCCCGGACTCGGAATTGTCGTAACGATTCTGCTTATTCTTCTGGCCGGCTCCCTGACACGGAATTTTGCCGGCAACAAGCTGTATAAAGTCTGGGAACGGATTCTGGGCAATATACCCATTATCAGGGTTGTCTATAACGCCACCAAACAACTGGTCGAGGCAGTCACTTTGCCCAATGTTAAGACCTTCAAGGAAGTGGTGTTGTTTGAGTACCCTCGAAAGGATCTCTATACCATGGGCTTTGCCACCAGTCGGACCAGACTGGAAAGCAGCGCCTTCGGCACGAGGAGACTGATCGGGATTTTTGTGCCGTCAACCCCCACTCCTGTCACAGGATTCGTAATTTTTGCTCCCGAGGACGAAGTTATTACGTTAAACATAACGATAGAGGAAGCGGTCAAGCTTATTGTCTCGGGTGGTATTGTTACGCCGCCGATGTTGTCGGGACTGACATCGAACAACAATGCTGAAAAAAAGGAATAAAGATGCGACTCGCCAGCATGCTGAATGAAAAATATATCATTGAAGATCTCAAGTCATCCACAAAAGAAGATGCTATCGATGAGCTATTGGGGCTTTTGAGGAATGACAAACCGGACATTAATACTGATGAGATAAAAAAATCAATTCTGGAACGGGAAGAGATTGAGAATACATCCTATGGCCGCGGCTTTTCATTTCCGCATGCCCGCACCGACGAAGTCGATGAAATGTATATACTTATGGGGATTTCAAGGAAAGGACTGGCCGACTCCACCCCGGATAATGTGCCGCTTTCGGTTATTATTCTCCTGCTGACGCCGTCGCATATTTCCAATCTTTATTTGCAGACTCTTTCGGCTTTTGCCAATTTTGCCCGAATTGAGGGCAATCTTCATAAAGTAACCTCTACCAAACACCCTTCTGAAGTAATCGAGGTCATTTATAACAGCGGGGTAAGCGTCGAGAAAGAACTTCGCGTCCGCGATATTATGACCCGCGATGTCGCCACGGTGACGCCTGATGACAGCCTTAAACATGTCGCCAATATGATGTTTAAAAATAAGCTGTCAGCGATGGCGGTAATAGATAATGAAGGCAATCT
>JBFMFJ010000033.1:0-16453 GCA_040752235.1 Candidatus Zixiibacteriota bacterium
CAGAATGTCTTTTGTAGAATAGAATATGAATATGGCATAAATAATGACACATACCATCAGAACCCTGTCAATTTTTGTCATGTTTAAACAGAATACTGCCAGTAGTTAAAATTCCATTTGACAAAATAGACATGCTATACGTTATTATTATTGGTCAAGTCATTATAGATTAAAAGTTGGGCTTTCATCAAAAGACCTGTCAACTCGAATCCCCCAACAGAATAAAGTCATAATTGGATAACATTTCGGGAGGGGCTATGACTTCCATAAAAATACCTATTTGTCAAATTCTTGTGTCTTGTCTGCTGATTGTTTTTTTCTCAGGCATTAGGCTTTCGGCGGGCGAAGGGGATGCGGCAGTAATTGAACTGACTGACAAAGATAAAGCTCGGCTGTTTTATTATGCTTTGGAAGACGCCATCAATAATCCAAGTGCCGAGAATCTTGCGAATTTATATACCAATATCGACAAGGATGAAAAAACTGATATTAATGAGAAGGTTACCTATTTCTCAGATTCCAGAAGCAGTTTTGAAGAAAAATCCGGATTTAGCATTAAGGAACGTCTCTTTATAAAACCTTTTATCGCTGATATAAAAGACAATACCTTATTCTCAACAGCTGAAATAACATATCAAGCAGAGAATTATCTGTCATGCCATTCGTTTCAATTCAATTTTGAAAAGGCCAACAATTTCCTTGAATTGAAAAACACCTCTCAAATATTGGATTCAATAAACCATTACGTTGATATCCAAAGGAGTTCTATATTCAATAAGGAAATTCCTGAGCCTGATACCACTTTCGCATGGATAGACTATGACACATTGCATATTGTTCAGGACTACCATAGTGACAATATGTTGAATCCCATAAACTTCAGCACCGGGGATAACATGACCATGAGTCGGTTTACCACAACCGAAAGCAAGAATAAATTTAACAACAACATTATTTTTGGAATACCGGCAAATACTCTGGCATTAAGATTATATGATACGCTAATACAACAGGCCGCTCATGAATTTCTTATGATTACAGACCCTGCCTGGAATAGAATTATCGCCGCAGATCGCATAAAAGAATGGTTATTTCCGTTTGGCTCATATGGAACAGCCATAAATGAATTTAGGCAGCCTCAGAGTATGGCTTTCGTATATAACTATTTTATTATTGCCGATGCCTACAATTATAGAGCCTTAGTATACAACTTTTATAGTGATGGCAGTTATGATTTTGTGCAGTCTATTCAAAATAATAATGGCTGTATAAAAGATGTTGCTGCAGCCTGGTACGATGATTTGTCAAAGCATGTCGCCGTCTTGGATTTTGATAATGCCAGAGTTGATCTTTGCTCATTGGTTACGGCTTTGGGGAATTTTCATTTTGAATTGAATCGCTCGCTTTATGGCTGTGATTCGGGTTATTTGTGTCTTGACAGGCCAACGTCGATATGCTATGGCAGATTTTTCAATCAGCTCAAAGATGCACCTGTCATATATATTACTGATGCAGGAAATAACAGAGTATTGTGCAGGTATCTTGAAAGTCCCCTTACTTATAATTTGCGATATAATTTCCCAGACAACAGCTTTCTGACATCGGTAGATGTCGATTACTTTGGAAATTCATATGTTGTGGACAAATATAACTGTAATATTTACAAATTTGACAGACAGAGAGATCTTTTGGTCATCTATGGTTCAAAAGGTGAGGGCAATAACCAGTTGCTTTATCCTTTGTCAGTCAATGTTGGCAAAACATGGAAAAGCGATGAAACCGGCATGTATTATGTACCAACCGGGGATATTTTCGTAAACGAGTATTTCGCTGAAAATACCGGAATCCGGAGATATTTGCCGGGAGTAGATGTTTTGTGGACTGCAAAATATACACAAACCTGGCCCAATCTTTCACAATATTGCCGAATCTGGGTGTTCTGGCATCAAACCGAAACCGCGAATTGTCATAAAAAGTTATTTCGTAACGATACGCTGGTTATTGACTACGGCACTGAACTGGTTTTGGCCGACGATATTATTTATGACTATGTTGACTTCCATTTAGATACTCTGTCCAATGGACTATATTCTTATGAGGTTAATGCAAAAGCATATTATGATGCATTAAATGACACCACAATTCGATTTGATCAATATATTGCACACCCGGAAATCCCGCAAGATATTACCTGTGATTCGTGTGGGGGTGCCCAGGGGGCGCAGGTAAGTATCCACTGGGATTCGGTCGATGTAACGGGAGCGACTCATTTTGATATATTTAGAGATGATTCATTTCTTGTATCCGTTCCTTCATCACAGACCTACTATTTCGATCGAGCCGTCGAACCAGGGGTAATATATAAATATAAAATTCGATCTCGCTGGGAATTTAATTGGTTTTCGGGTTTTACTGCGATCGATTCCGCTACTCCATCGGGGTATGTTCCAAACGCTCCCTCGAATGTAGTTGTAACGCGAAATTCAACAACATGTGGTTGGACTATTTCATGGGACGATAATTCGGATAATGAAAAGTTCTTTAAGGTCAGTGTTAAATGTATATATACAAATGGGACAGTTCAAAATTGCACTTATGATGTACCTGCGGATTCTACTTCTATGATTTACTGGAATAATGAGGAAGGCACGGATCTGGAATTCTTTGTGAATGCAATTGATAGTAATAATTGTCATAATTGCACTTTTGAAGATCCTTATGGATGCTATCTGATATCACCGCCTTCTAACACGGCGACCGCCCATGTTGGAATCTGCGTTCCTCCTACATGCCCGTATTTGTATGTCTGGAATGGGCAGGATTTTCGAATCGAAAACAATTTGCTTGGAGCCTCTAATACCTATAATATCCTGGACAGCAGTCTGTTGGAATTCCATTTCGTTGAAGTAACTCCGCAGCCGATTAATGGTTATTTCAAGTTTTTGATTTCCGAAAAAGGAACCGATGTCAGCACATTTGACCAATTAGGATTATTTATGATCGATAACAGTTCGGGGAATAAGATGTTTCTGGATAAATCCGCCAGGGCGTATTCGATAGTAGCCAACTATAAGCCTTCGCATGTAATTGATCATCTGGGTTATGATATAACGCATCTTGTCGAATATGATGATGGAAGATATTATTATTCCGGTTCTCCGGGATATTTAATAGCCGAATTTGACAGCCTTCCGGTATATGATGCTCTCAAATCCGATATTGACGGAGGCGCAATAAGCGATCCACCTATAAAAGACGCGACGCAACCTCAGACCAAAGATGGGATTCCGGATGAGTTGATTCATAACAGACTTTATTTATTTGTGGATTATAATGGAGAGTGGATTCCTGTTGATACGGTCCACGGATTGGCGTTCAATAGACGAAATTTCTACACATCACTAAAAGATTACATCAGTGAAGATGGCAAACTGAGATTAAAATATCAATGGACTCTGGAATATCTTGCAGACAATATTTCGTATGTCGAAACTCAGAAATTATATTATTTTCCGATCAGGCTGCCGTTAAAATCAGCAAAACATTCCAGATATGGTGATGTAACCCTGACACTATATAGAACGGATCTGATTGAGTCGTCTCTTCTTGCTGGCGACACGATATCGGCATTGTTTGCAGCGCCACTAAATGTGAATCCTGAAAATAATATCTTTATTCTTGTGGCTACAGGCAGATATTCATCAAGCGTGAATAACCTGGTTAGGGATTTGGATGTAATGAAGGCAGATAGCGCATTACTTCCAAAGTGTTTTGCTTTTGATCAGAATTACCCCAATCCCTTTAATCCCAGCACGACTTTCAAATTCGCGCTGCCTCAAGCGGAACATGTGAGCCTGAATATCTATAACATTTTGGGCCAAATGGTTGGGACACTAATAGATAAGGACTATGATGCGGGATATCATTCTATCTTATGGTCCAATAATGACTTGGGGAGCGGCGTCTACTTCGCCAAATTCCAGGCCGGAGACTTCAAATCTACCAGAAAGGTGGTGATTGTAAAATGAGGTATCGTTTATTCCTTACTATGTTACCAGTATTTATTCTAATTTTATCTAAATGCGATGTGGATACGTCCTCAGGTTCAGGTGGAATATCGCAGGCTGGCATCTATTCCTTTTCCTACTACCCGCAGGCAGACACATCAAATTATGATTGTCCACTATGCAATGACAGATTAACTTTTCAATTAAGTGATGATAGAAACGACAGTAGCTATTATTGGATAGGAATGTTCGATAAAGGAAAGATGGTTGGCTATAGCAAGGAATTTTTGCTTTCGCGACCTTTTCAGGACACAGTAATATTCATTGATGTAAATTATACATTTAATCTTAATTTTGACGAACCATGGGATTATGAGTTTACCGTGTTCACATGTACTAATCAACACAACATTGGCTATATAGATAGCGCCACTAGTATGAGCGAGATAATTACTGTACCTGATTTATTATATGTATACGCCAATGATATTTGTAACCGTGAATGTTGTACAAAAATACATAGCCGATATAGAGCGTTTTTTATTAAAAATATAAGTAAAATAACCGGGGCTTCTGCGTGCATTAAAACAAATTATGGAAAACTATGTGGTCAAGATTACTCCTCGTCGCCCGCTCAGTCAAATGTTTATGTTGGCGTGCAAGATACACTATGTTCACAATATTTGCAGATTGGCTATATGATTAAGAGGGGATTTCAAGGTTACCCCAGTATAATTGATACATTTATGTATTATGAATGTAAAGGTATAAATATAGAAAATGAATATTTGTTTATTCCTTTAGATCATCATGATGAATCAGATACATTTTATATTCCATTGCCAGACCACGGTACAAATCATACTTACGAATGCATCGCTAATATTGATGATGGTAAAATCATATTTAATTTTGATGGGATTGTAAAACCGGCCTTTTATGCTTTATATTGGAATGATAGACCGGTACCTATGGCAATCTGGGCTGCCGAGATAGATGGATTAGAGTCAGATATGGCCGGAAGTGAGATTGATCCTTGTTATATTACCCAATGCGATTATAGGGATTCAAATTTGACTCTGCAACCTGCTTTTTTTGATTCAAGTTCAGACAATATTGGAGTAACTCCAATTTATTATAAGGATTTTAAGGAATGGGTTATTATTGCTGACAAAATACAAAATGCCATAATAATTTATGATAAGGATCGATTAGAATAAAAGAAATATGTATCATCAGTGCAACATTACATTCGTATAATTTTAGGAGGTTACTTTATATGAAGACGGGAATTATGTCATTGTTTATTGTCATAGCGACTTACTTGGGTGGCGGTATAAGTAGAGTGGTTGAAGATGATATGGCTAATGTTGGTGCGATAATAAATGCTTCTCAGGCAAACGCGAGAGCCCTAAATTACCTTGGATTTGATCAAAAAAGGTTTGCTCCAGAAATTGATTCCATATCTATATTATGCAATAAAATAAAATTAAATGATTCTACTACCCCTTTTCTTCAAAGCGAAATAGACGGTAAGGCAAGTTGGGAAGTACGGATTAGCAATGCCATATTTAGGCTTGATAAATATAATCTAGACATTGACATATCACCACCTGCATATTTGACAATATATCTAGATAGCGCCAACGGATTACCCTTAAAAATAATGTATAAATCCAAATATCAAATTGAACGTGAACCTACCGCTGAAGAATCTGAAAAGCTTCTTGGCGTATTTCGTGAGAAATATGTCGGTCTTCCCAGTGTTCCCCCACAAATAAGTTTTTGGGATGCCATAAATAAATGCGATTTCTACCCCGGAATGGCAAAGGAAATCATAGCAAATTATGTGCTTTATAGGCAAGAGCATTATTCGGAAGCACGACCGGCATGGATTGTCTACATGAGGGGTCTCCCGCCAATTTCAACTCGTGAAGATGTGGCATTGCAATATAGAACAAATATGAGATATGTAATTGACGCGGAAAATGGTGTCGAATTATTGCGCAATAATTTACCCTATCCTTCAATAAATCAAGACTGAAATAAAATATTACTGAGAAAGCTTACATGCCCCGGAAATATGCCTTGGGTGCTGCAGTCAATTGGGACGAGAATAAATTCAAAAGAACAACGTAAGTTTCGGTATTGATACTGACTTGGCGGGAACACAAAATGATCACGTATAGTTTTTGTAGAATAATATTCATGATGGTTGGAATATTCATTATTGTGTCATGCCATGTACTATCACAGGAAAGACTTAGTAATGCCCAGGATAAGGATGCCCAAATTCTAATATCCAGGGATGTCGCTGTGAAAGAGGCGCTTGAATATTCTGGGTTCGAAAAAATGAAGGGATTTTCAGCCAAAGGCAATTTAGATACATCCGAACTAGTCGAAATTAACAACGATAATACACCCTTTCTACATGATAAAATAAATGGAAGGAAATTATGGAAAGTAGTAATGAAGGACATATATTTACATTTTGAGGAGAACTGTGATACCTACGATACAATTCCCAGAATATTTGAGATCTATATTAATGCAGAAAATGGGCAGCTATGTAAAATAGAGATGAAATATTCTGATAATAATTATAGCTTACATTCACAACCACCAAGTGAAATAGCAGAGCAAACATTAAAAAACCAAAAAGAAAATTATCATGGTTTTGTAGGTACAAAAACAAATATTAGTTTCTATGAGGCTTTAAGGGGCGGTGGAGTTGCATTATCAGCTAAGAAGATAAATGCCATTTTGGTCGAACATTCATATTTTAGATCTGAAAATAAATTTAGACCTGCCTGGGTAATAACATACTCTGGCGTTCCGCCATCGGAAATGGAAAAGGTTGAAGTAAATGGCAGATATCATTTAAGGCATGTAGTGGACGCCGAGAGCGGTGAGCTAATTTTGGTAACGGTAAATATACCGTAAAGTCATTATGGCGGAGAACAGCAGCCATGGGGAAGGAGTCTCTAAACTCCTGCCTACTCAATATCCCTTTTTGCCGAAAGGTCTTTTCCAGTTCTTGAAATATAAAAGAAGATAACTGCGACGACAATTGTCTTTTTAAAGGAGAAACTCCAGCATCAAGAAATTGTCAGGTTTTTCTCCCGACTTAATTACTTTGGCTCATACTTTCAAAATCCGATCTACTACTTTTCCAATGCGAGTTCTGTGTCCTGCACGGTCGGATGATTTGTAAGTTGTTGAAATACAAGGAGATAAAATAAAAGCTCCCCGAACCGTGCAGAACTCAGAACTTTTAAAATGCAGTATTGCCTGAAATAAAAAATCCATTTGCTTTCTTTGAATTCGAGGTTCGAGTAAAGATTTCCATCTATTGAATTGTCAGAAAAGCATTGCAGACAAGAAAGTAGAAAAATAAGGGCAGGCTATGATAGCCTGCCCGTCGATTCATGAAATTGTGAACTTCCTTATTTCAGTAATATCATTTTTCTGGATTGAACGAAATCTCCGGTAGTCAATCTGTATAGATAAATTCCGCTTGCAAAATCGGATCCATCCCAAATATAAGTATGATTCCCGGCCTCCAGATGGCCCTCAAAGATGATATCCGTCTTTTGACCAAGCGGGTTGAAGACCTCCAATTTGACTTCTGATACAGATGGCAAGCTGAAGGATATCGCAGTAATTGGATTAAATGGATTTGGATAGTTCTGGGACAGAGAGAACTCTGTCGGCAGAGTCTCCACGGTTGACTGCTTCGCAACTGGGTCTCGCAATGTTAATCTGACTTGATGGGCTAAGATTTGATCAAAGAATACCTTTAGCATATAGGGTTCGCCGATTCTAAAGCCATATTCCCAATGCTTGAAGTTAGTGTGAAGATTGACAATGTACTTTGCCTCATCTGGCTCTTCCAAGTCTATTCGAATGCAGGTGTCACACTCGCCAACTGCAAATTCTGCGGTGGTGCCTTCAACGATCACACGAACAGTGCTATCGATTACAAATTCCTCCTCGGAATCATATATCGCGAATTTGATCGGTAACGTAGAGTTACGTACGATTTCTATGTAGTAATCACCCTCGGAATCCTGTAGTGCTATGGGTCGGATCCAGTCAAAGTCATTTATGGTAAAGGTCACTGAGGAGGTGGATGTAAGGCCAGCACCGTTGGTTGCTACTACTTCCAACGTATGGAATCCGGTTTCTGAAATCAGACTGTCAATTCCGGATGTAATCGGCGAACCGTCAAGACTTGCCTCAACTGAGAGCACACCTGTTTCCGGATCATCCGCAGACCATTCAAAGTGCACTGGTGCACCAGTGAAGTAAGTTTTGCCATCCAGTGGAGATGCAATGGTTATTACCGGTGCCGTCAGATCCTCGGGGGCTTTCGAAGCTCCAACCACCAATGCATACGGGTAGTCATTGCTCGGAACGTCTATTGCTGAAGCCACAATCTCCCACTCACCCAAAGCCGCGTTTGGAACACGGATCAACATGGGCGGATGGCTACTTTGCCACTCTCCATAAAGATCCCCTTCAGGGTCGTGTAATGACAGTTTGAACTCACTGCCTCCCCAGTTCATGATTATTTCCAATTCTTGGGCCATTTCTGTAACCTGAAAACGGAAGGACTGAACAACTCCCGGATCAATTGACTCCAGTAACTCCAGAAGCGTAGTATAATCTTCGGGGAGCATTCCTGCTGATTCCCTCAAAAGATCTACAACCACAAGATCGTCAACTATCCAGTAGTTTCCCTGATCGTGGACGAGCACGTAGGAGATATTTTCTCCAGAAACCGTTACGTAGCCCAACTGATGAGTTCCGCAGTTGCCTGGCCCATAATCACTTGCTATGAGGTTTTTATTGGCATCATATGCCTCGAGGTGAATACGACTGTAAGCTGAGTAGCCGAAGCTTACCGACTTCGTTGTATTGCCTTCGAAGCTGATGATTCCACTACCTTGACGCTCTCCCAACCAAACACAGAAGTTTCCATGAACCCAATAAAAAGGATAGTTATATTGTCCTGTTCGAATATCGGAGTAAATCCAATCGTATCCTCCCGTAGAAGTGAACTCCAATCCTGGAATACTGCTTCTTACGACACCTCGGTCTACGCCATTTTCAAAGTCCATAGCAGATATAACTGGTTCCTGCATCCTTGTGAATGTAATAACATAGCCACCATCGGGAGTACCGAGGAGGTTTCCATCATCAAGTCGGGTTAGCACAACAACTGCGTCGTCGCAAGTTAGCGTAGCATTTCCTTTGCCTTTCGTTATAGTTATTGACTCCCGCGAGCTGAAATCACCGTCAGGATAGACTGTAAGAACGAAGTTGGGGTATATCTTCCCGAGCAAACCACGGTCCACTATGTTCCCGTTGAAATCGATATTCACCTGCTCTTCGCCGTCCGTATCTATCTCAAAATAGTACGCTCCATAATGATTCACGGCTAAGACTTGCGGAGATGGGGCAGTCAATTCAATTTCATCATCCGAGCCGGTCAAGTCGACTGTTTTTGATACTACAGATCTGAATTGGTTTGCCACAGAGGGATACCATTGTGATTTGAAGTAATTAGCTTCTGCGAAATAGGGAAAGCATTTATTCTTACTGTTGTAGGCAGAGGGCGCGCCTGAAACACCCTCATTAATGGCGGTATTTACCCCTGGCCAGCCGGTGCTTTCAAGAGATTCCCACATCTTCCTAACCGCAATGCGATTCTGGCCTGTCCCGGCGAAATTTATCCGTGTGTTATCTGCGATGAAATATAGAAACAAGCCGGAGGGGTAACCATTGTCGGATCGCTCGTCTGAGAGTTCCTTTTGGGGCGCTGCCAGATAGCGATTCATTCTATTCCTAAACCAGATGAAGTCCTCGTCAGTTGTGTTTCCACTGAAGTAAACATCAAATACTTCATGTTCCATCCATGCTCCACTGGCTTCAACAAACCAACCCTCGCCAGCCAGTTGCGCTCCTATCAGCGAAGCATATTCATGCTGGGACGCATGGTGATATTCGTGGGCGCACGCACCCAACGCTAGACCATCATCGCGACTCTCTAAGTCTTTGTTAATAGTGATACCAGAACCAATAAGTCCCGGTGACATAATCCCTGCCGTAAAATAACCAGGTGGTGCAGGAATATCCTCGATACTTACTTTGTAATGTGACGATAGGAATGAATAACCTGATTTATATCCCCAATTTAATACCTCCGTTTGGTAGGATTGTTCAAGATAGTTGGCAATGTTAGTTACAAAAGCTGTGCTAGTGGCATGTTCACCCGTCAGAGTATACTTGATCTCAAAGTGTGTTGTTGTATGTGTTTGATCCAGATCTGCCGATAGAATGTCAATGGCTTCTAATATGAGATTAAGCGTATCGCCTGACATTCTGGACGCTACCGCCAGCATCTCCAGAAGCTGAGGGGTACCGCAGAGCATGTCTGGCCACTCCTCCGCAGGTTGAGACATAAGAACACTTTGGGGTGGAACAAGTCCTTCGACCACCTCTGGGTCAAGTCTGTAGAACGAAATTGCGCAAGAAAATTCCTCATTTTCGGTTTCTGCATGATTCATTACTGCCTGGAATAAATCCACTAAGTTCTGACTTGACAGTGAATCGGTGCTAGTTTGTGCGTAGGCACCAGAAGTCAGAGCAATGACAATGAAAACGACAAATGCAACTGCACAATACTTTCTCATTTCTCGCATAATTCATTCCCTTCTCCACCAATCTCGGTGGCAATTCATCCAGTTTTTTCTTATTTGCGTAATACAGGCCTTACTTCAATTGTTCCTATCTCATAGTTACCTCCCCCTGTGCTTATAACTTGCCTTTCTGTAATCGTAGCAGGATCCTTGAACTGCTGAATATTTAAATGGCCCGCGAATAGATTAACCTTCACCTGTTTTCCATCGAGTAAATGCTGCGTGGACCACTCAAGTAGCGTGTTCTCATTGATCTTGGAGCCATCCAAAACAACGTCATCTGAACACTTACTGTTGATCTCCGATGCCATGACATTTTTCAAATTGCTGAAGGCGCGTATGGTCAACCGTATATCATCAATATATTCTATGAAGATCTTGGGGATTGCTACTTGTTGGGACGACCATATAGAGAGGTCTAAGCGTTTCCCCAAATGGAGATTGTTCGTTAATTGTTCGTTATCCAGAGAATAAAAGTCAAATGCTTTGATTGAAATGGGTTTCCCGGTGTCGTCGAGAGACCATCTACAAACTGTATCAACTGATCCGGAATACCCAATTTCTACTTTGCTGGCAGACAGCTCGGAACCTTTAACTTCCCACGACAACAAGGTGGTCGTATCTACCATTGAAAGCTCTATATTACGAATATCCAGCTTGGAGTCAGTCCGCGCCCAGGTGATACCTCCATCGAATTTGCAGACTAGGTAGCCAGAGGATTTGCCCAGATCGAAGAAAGCGAGTATTATTTGCCTTCGATCGAGATTTATCGGATTTGTATATTGTACCAGCCGAATGCCATCGTTGCTAGATGGTTCAATCTTGGGACTCCACTTCTCTATTGTAGAGTGATCAACAAGTAAAATGTCAGAGCCATAAGTGTCGAATCGGTAAATCACGACAGGGGATTTCCCCAGATCACTAGGATCGTACACACCAGCGCAAGATTGAAGACAAATTATACCTAGTAAGGTGCTTGCAAGAAATAAAGCCGCTGGCATTCGATTTCTCATTAGATCATATCCATCAGAAGAAACTCAACGTTCTTACCAGCCCCTGGCGTAGATGCGAATACTTGTTGATAGGAACGAAATGGATGATAAGAATTCCTAAATTCACAGATACAATTACCAAAATGTACCGATCCAACTCATAAATGATTTATAATCATATCTAAGAAATGGTGCCGAAAGAATTATAAGCTGAGAAAGACACAAATATTGAATAGGTTACATTAAATATCAAAATTACACCTATTAAATTTGTTTGTGCTTTGAATGCTTAGAAAAGACAGTCCTTCCAGCAAAAATAATATAAAAGCAATACTGAAAATGTCAAGAGTCAGTAGTGCATTTTATGGAAAAAAATTGATTAAAGTATCATCTCCTCGACTTTTCCATATAATTTATTTCACCAGCAGCCATATTTTCTTTGTTTCACGCTCTTATATTAACAATCAAGCATTTAAGAGATAATTACTTATAAATGACCACAATATCTGTCTTATATAGTAATCGTTGAATCGGAAAAGGAGGTTAAATTCATTTTTGAAAACCCTTGCATATTCACGGAAAAAGCGAAATATTAAGGTGAAAGTCATTTATAGCGCTGTTAGCAGAATTATTTCAAAATATTTTTCAACTAATGAGGAGTCATTACCATGCCGTCCTTTGACTATTCCAAGACTATATTCCCATTGCTTTTTATGGAAACCGATGATAATGACCAACAGTAGCAGTCAATTATATCGGAACCAGTTTTTTTGCGATTATTACTAAAATGAGATTTTTATAATTTCTGCAATATAATCATAATCGCTATTTCTGACTGGAAACAAAATATGAAAAGTTGCAAATCTCTGTCTGTCCCAATTGCCATTGTCGTATTTTGTGCGCAAATCGTCAAACGGCGTGGCGGATATGATGAACGAATCCAGCGAGATGTTCTTCAGGCCAGATCGGGTGGAGATTTCTTGTGCCAGGTCAGGCAGACGTTCATGTAGGTGAGCTTTGTCATCGTTTTTGTAGGGTCCGGCGTGTATCATGCCATGCGGCTCTACGAAAACGATCCGCTGGCTCTTACCTTTCTCGATCCATAGGATAAAGTCGGGATAGAAACCGCGCTTTTCGAAAAAGCCGATTCCTTTGCCGCGACTCAGATTTCTCAGCAGGAAGACCTCAAAATCAGCCAGAGACTTGTCTTTTTCAGCAAGACAATAAGCTCTGAGATCCTCTACAAACTTGCTTTCGCTCGGTTCCAGACCTTTAGGTTCGCTTTTCACTTTCTCACCGCGCTCAATCAATAATGGCTGATACAAGTGACGGTCAAAATGAACAGTGGGTAGTTCACTCAGATCCTGCTTATAGATTCTCTCACCTTCATCGATGAGTTTCTGGATAGCCTCGATCAGTTGAGCTTCGTTTCTTGCGACTTTGACGGTATAGTCTTGGAAGTTCGCGTCATCCCGGTCTAGGGACCTATACACCATGTTTTCAGAATCCCAGCGTTCCTGTTGAACCCGGTAGTATTGGTCGGTGTACTTGCGTGCTATCGTCAGCACCGCCTCATTCAGTAAGGCAGAACCCGCGAACGATTCGGGCTTCACTACGTTTTCATCGGCGACGAGACTATACAACCGATTCGGCTCCGTTGTCGAAACAATTTCCCGCACGGTTTCCGGGCGAATCGCCAGGTTTCGCATTCCCTTGCGCTCCTTGTATTCCAGCAACTCAAGGTAGATATTTTCCCAATCCACAAGACCGTGACTCTGCGCAGGGATAACTGACTCGCGCCCTGCTTTAACTGCCGTCGCTTTGAATCCATCACTACCACTCTCAAACGACTGGACCTTCAGAGACATATCGACCCGCACCCGGATTTTGGGATCTATTTCGAGCAGGACTTGTGCTTCATCGGCGAACGATCGGTTGTCAGGCAAACGCGGCACCACCAAACCTCGTTTCAAGAATGCATCATTTTTGCGAATTTTTAGCGGCAATTCAACGTCGCCTTGCGTTTCAACGCCCTCTTTCTCCAGATACTCGCGGAACTGAGACATATAATTCGCCCGCACCGCGAAAATATTGAGTGTTTCCAGCAGGTTGACATTAGCCGGATGCCTGCCGTCCAGCGCGGAGCTTCGCTTCAAAGTGAAATCCTTGCCGCGCAACCGTACGCCGCGACCGAAAAGCTGAATGATTTCAGAACCCTCTTTGCGCCCGATGTTCAGCAAGCCCATGTTCGATACGCGCCAGGAATTCCAGCCCTCCATAAATTTCTTCGCACCAATCAGAATCTCAATGCTTGTGTCCGGCTCGTTGATTCCATCGAATAAAGAATCTGTGATGGCGTCCTCTTCCAGTACAATGCCGGAGTCATCCGCCTCTACAAGTTTTTTGAAGGTGCTGGTATCGCCAATATAGATGAGGCCGAAGTAGTCTTCGGCGCCGCTGGCTTTGAGGCCTAACTCGCCAGCGCTGCCTCTCAAATCGCACAGGTGTAGGCCACCGCCGGTGGGGGAATGAAGAACCTTTGCAAGGATATCGCGATAGATTGTCTCGGCATCAGTTTTGGCGTCTTTTAGATATCTGAATTTCTGTGCGAATATGTCCTGACCGTCGGGATCCACCAGCCCGGTCTTGCCGTCGAGTAACTTGCGAATAGTCTTAGGCACCCAACTACGCTTATTCTCCAGAAGGTGATGTAGAAAACGCGCGACCGTCAAAACATCGCTTCGTTTTTCCTTGTCTTCTGTATAGACTGCGTTTACACTGCTACCGACAAACACCCAGAGCGGTTTCTCAAGATTGTAAGGGCGCAGATCATCCGCGTTGTCCTGGAATACTCGCAATTGCTCGTAAAATGAAAGCAGATTGCCAAGAAGCAAGGTCTCAGTCTTGTCCTCGGTTGTCTCCTCTTTAAGGTTCAGAATACGGAAGTCTTTGCCGTATCCGTCGCCGTGAAAGTACCGATAGGAGTAATCGAAGACGATTGCCTTGCCGTATTCTTCCGTCAGGGCGTCATTGCGCGCGGCAGTGAGCGCCTGCCCGAAAGTGGCGCTGTATTCGAATGTGAACCCGGTCTGGCCAAGAGCATCACGAAATTTCCGCCAAGCCTCGCCGCCCGAACCCTTGTGACCCTCGTCGACAAGAATCAGGTTGTTTCCTTCAAAGGCTTCAACCGGCACACTCAGGCCGCCCCCGCGCTTCTGCTCGACCAGCTTAGTTATTTCTATTACTCGAACAGCGTTCTTCTCAACCAGTCCGAGACCGCTCTCGTTCAAGTCAAATCTACGGCAGGGAATGTTCGATGCGGTCATTTCTTCAATGTGCTGCTCGCTTAATCCCTCATTCGGTGTGATCAGCAAAATGTTATCCAACGGCAGGTTGTTGTAGTGAAGAAACTGGCGGTAGTTAATGTGCATGATGAGTGTCTTACCACTGCCGGTTGCCATCCAAAAAGCCAGCTTCTTAAGGTCCGATTCAGTGAACTTGGCATCACTGGGATCACCGGGGCCTTTCGCCGCATTCCGCTCACTGACAAACGCATTGAGTGCGTGCAGAAAGCCGCCACGCCGATTGAAGTAGGCGTCAAGGAATATCTCTGCGTAGAGTACCGCCAGATACTGAAAATAGCGCAGAGTAATCGGCTCGGGCCGACGGGCATTCATGGCCCGAAGATGTTCACGAATATTGTCGTCGTAGCGTGCTAACTCGGCCGGTGTAAGCTTGACCTTATCGCCACGGGCGATCAGTCGGTGGTAAATGTAGCTGCGACCCGAGGCATCGAACCCCTCGCCGGCCTCGCGCATATCGGCCAGCAGATCGCGATTGTTGTCGAACCCAAACAGGCCGTTGAGCCATGCCAGCAGCGCCAGCCGTCGCTCAAGCTTCACATATTCCGGACTACCGTTCCTTGCCGGTGCCATGAACTAAGCCTCCACCGGCGCGAACATCCGTGCCTTGAAAATCGGCTCAAGCGCTTTGGCATTGGGAATAAAGGAGTCGCCGTTGACAAAGACCTCATCGGCCCCCTCGGTCAGTTTCTCCTTAGCCACGAACTTCTTGTCGCGTTCGAGATCAGCCTTTTTCCAGCCGTCGGATTCGCGCCAGATAATCACGACCTTGCGGTGGTCAATCCTGCCCCGATATAACAGATACCTGCGTCCATCGTCGTCGTACACTTTCCGTGTTTCCACGTGCAGGCCCAGCAGGTAGTTGAACGTCTCGGGAATATCAATTGCCTTTTCGTGTGTCTGCCCGTCCTGATGAATCTTCAGTTTGTAACTAAAAGGTTTGGTGAGTTCTTTTACGTTTAGAAGAGTTTCACTGCGCTTGGTTTCCCACTTGAGCATGTACTTCAGGAGGTAATCTTCGAACTTCATCGCTTCTTGTCCGGACGCGTAATCGAATTGGATATTGTTTAGAGAATCTTCGTAGCTTTCCAAGCGGAGATACTTGATGATCCTTGGGCTTCTCTCAGCCTCTTCAGGCGTCACCATACGCTTGGGTGTTCCGTCTTTCCATTCAGGAGCAAATGTTGCCTTCTTGGTGCGCTTCATAATTACGCTGTCGAAATACTCCTCTACGTCGATCAATACAAAGCCGTGCGCACTTCCGTTTGATCTATTCATGCTTATCACGGCATGGGCAGTTGTGCCTGAGCCCGCGAAAAAGTCTAATGCTATCTCACGCCCATCTGTAAGACCAGTGGCACGGATACAGTCTTCAACCAGCCTTCGCG
>JBFMFJ010000034.1:0-16318 GCA_040752235.1 Candidatus Zixiibacteriota bacterium
CATCCCAGGGAATTGATGCTTCGCAACCACGTTTAAAAATCATTAAATTCCTGACTTAATACTATACATTAAAGAGTAGATTATATTATGGCCGGCTTGACATCCTGCCATGCTTTGGATATATTTTAGTATTATCAAAGCCGCTAATTACCGCCCGGAAGGAGTCATTATGAAACGACGAGTCCACTGGTTGCCATTGGTCGTAACCGCCTTTGTATTTTTTACATTGATATCATCTGCAATATCCGGCGAAGGGGGATTGTCGACCGGGAATATCGAAAAAATCCGCACCTCATTCGAGATGGACAGGTACAATCGCGCCATGTACAATGCCATCACTAACAATAATCTCAGTAAACTGGCGCTAAACCGTGATATTCTGAGAGAGCATAATGAGATTTACAGTCACAAAATCAAGACCAAAGGGATAACCAACCAGAAATCATCCGGGCGATGCTGGCTGTTTGCGAGCCTTAATTTGTTTCGCCCTGTCGTCATCAATAAGTACGACCTCGACAAATTCGAATTTTCGCAAAATTATCTCGCCTTCTGGGATAAGATGGAAAAGTCGAATACCTTTCTGGAGTTCGTGATCGAGCTTCGCGATCGCGACACCTTTGATCGCGAGTTGATGGAAATCCTGCGGCATCCGATCGGTGACGGCGGTTACTGGGCTTACACGGTCGAACTTATCAAGAAATACGGCGCCGTTCCCAAGGAAATAATGCCGGAAACCAACAGCTCCGGCAACACCGGTGAAATGAATAATATCCTGCAAAGAAGACTCCGTGCCGGAGCGGCCTCTATCCGTCGAATGCACCAGGCCGGCCGGTCGGTTAATGAACTCCGTGCCGAGAAGGAAAAAATACTGGCCGATATCTATAAAATTCTGGTAGTGAATCTGGGTGAACCGCCGACCGAGTTCGAATGGCGCTACGAAATAAAAGACACGACGAATACCGATTCAGCCGATTCCACCGAAACCGCCGACACCACGGCCAATGCGAATATCGACAATCGCCTGATCGTGACCGGAACTTACACTCCGAAGAAATTTTTCGATGAAGTGGTTGGAATCGACCTTGATCAATACGTGAATATCTTCGACAATCCGACACGTGATTATTACAATCATTTTGTTGCATTGAGAGCACGCGAAATGTACGACGGCAGAGACCTCGAATACGTCAGCGTTCCAATCGAAAATCTGAAGGCGATTGCCTTGAAATCGCTTCTAAATAATGACCCGGTTCTTTTTGCCTGCGACGTCGGGAAAGACCAGGATCGTGAAGACGGCATTATGGCCATGAATATTTATGATTATGGCTCAATTTTCAACACCGACCTGAGCATGTCCAAGGCGGATATGTGCAACTACTATGAAAGCACCTCCAACCACATGATGTTGTTTATCGGGGTTGATGTCAGGGACGGCAAGGCGGCGAAATGGCAGGTGGAAAACAGCTGGGGTGACAAAAATGGCAGCGCCGGCTACTGGGCGATGTATAACGACTGGTTCGATGCCTATGTGTACAGCGTAATTGTCAAGAAAGAATATGTGCCGGAAGAAATATTGAAGCTTTACGACAAAAAGCCGATTGCTCTGCCCATCTGGGATCCCAACACAGCCATGATTCGGAATTAGCCCCGTAGGGCAGGATCCGAAATTCCGTCCTCGGCGGAATGAGCGATCCTGCCTATTTCCCTGACCGACGAATAGGCAGGATCTACGACTCTGATTTTTTGATCAGTTCGGCGAATCGTTCCCAGGATTTGCGGGCATCCTTTTCGGTGACCGCTTCCAGTTCGCGGCGGAGGGCATTGCCCGCCTTTTCGGCCAGCTCGGGGGGAATGCCTTTTTGGTCATATAATCCATCAATCCATTTGTCGAATTTAATCCGCCACAGTTCCGAAAAACGTTTGGCCTCATGCAGCCACGGCAGCCCGATATTCCTGATAATGTATGATACCACGGGGAAAAGCAGCGCAATGACAGCCGTCTCGCCAAGAAGGCTGTATGTCCCTTGACTCCGATCGGCCGGTATCGACCGAACAGTATTATACAACGGCCCGGATATCGCCGGGTCACTTTCGACTATTTGTTTATATTCATCAACCGTCATTTCTTCCCCTTTGCCATGGCTTTTTCTATATCTGCAATCAGTCGCTCTGTTTTTTTAATTTTATCCATAGCGCGATTACCGAAGGTTTTATAGTTTTGCAGCGCCGCTTTGGCATAATCCAGGGCATTCACATATCGGCCATTGTCTGCAAGTAAGCCAGCAATATTATTTCGGGTTTGCGCCGCGCCGTAGATATCTCCGGCTTGCTCTCTATAATAAATGGACTGATTATAATGCATCAAGGCGTTATCAATATCTCCGGCCTTGCCGTAAATATATCCGAGTTGATGATGTGCCGTGGCCAGATCTATAATGGCATTTTCCGGTATCATTTTTAGTGTTTCATGATATAGTCCAAGGGCTTTGTTAAGATACTGCAAAAGTTCTTTGCCCGGGCGATCGTTATCCCGCGCCCTTATAAATCTACGAAGTGCCAGCTCACCCAGCGTGCCCAGGCATTTACCGCGGCCCAAATTATCTTCTTTTATCAGCATTTCCAGACTTTGATTAAAGTATTTTTCAGCTATGTCAAAATCACAAATTTCTTCAATGTCAAGATAACAGTTGCCGAGATTATAGGCGCAAATGGCGGCGAGGGATTGGTCGCCAATGTGTTCGGCAAATTTTAGGGCTTCCGTGTACGACTCGACACATTCAGGCTTACCTTGCACTCTTTGAATCTGGCCCAGCTCATGATATGATACTGAAAGAGTCCTGATAGCATTTCTTTGAGCGTCATCAAGTGATTCCGGCGGTAAATCAAAAAAATGTTTGGCTCGCTTCATATCCCAATCAACACATATCTTCTGAAGTTCCTCAGCTTCTTTATAACTGCGGGCATCTCTTGCCAAATACACACGATATCCGGTGACTATACTCCAGTCTTCTTCTTCACGTTCACGAAGGGGGCCGTCAGTCCCGGGATCGACAAAGTCCGGCACAATTTCCTCGACCAGCCGTTTCCACTCCGCCCGCCTGCCGGTATGATTATAAAGTCGATCAAGTCCCTGCATGGTACTGATTATACTGCGCCACCAGCCATGCTGTCGGGCCAGTTGCCGGGCATGCATGAGATTGGCTTCCTCCGCTGTCAATGCATAAATAACATCACGATTTCCATTATCATATTGTTTAGTATAATAGTTGCCAAGATCTCCAATGGATTCGACATAGGCGCGAGTTGCCCGCAATGATGCCGACTCTGATCCTGATTCGGAAGCGGTCGGGTAATATTTATCAAACATGGTTTTAAAGAACCAGGGGAGGGCGGGATGTATAGTATAGTAACTACCGCCATGCGATTTTAGCAAGCCGACTTCGGCGGCGCGATCCAGTAGCTTGATTCCATCCTCGCGAGTCAAACCATTCATTTTGGGCAGGTGCCAGTCATAATCAGGATTTGCCATAACTGCTAAAGCACCAACATCAACAAATCCCTGAAAAAGGTGAAGGAGGGCCAGGATGCGTTTGTCATCTTCTGAAAATGCCAGATCGAAACCATAATTGAGTGATGCGCCGAGCGATCTGGAGCGGCCTTCGGAAATATTGTCCTCAAATTTGGCCTCACCGTTTCTCAATTCCTGCACATATTTCTCTATTTGCTTCTCGCTTGTCAGGCCGCTTTTAATGGCTTGCCCTACCACGACCGTAATGGTCAATGGATTGCCGTCAGTATATCTTAGCAACGGCATCCAGTGGCCGATTCTTTCCAGTCTAATATTATGTTTTTCGGCGATAGCCCGCGCCAGTTGCACCCGTTCCTGCATCGGCATCGGAGGCAAAGTAATTCGATTCGGCAGCAAACCGAGCCAGTCGTGTTCATCGCGGCGGGAGGTGATCAAAAATTTAGCTTTGGTTGATTTTGCATCCTGAAGAAAATCTTTGAGTTCCTTTTGTTCTTCATCACTCCAGGCTGATTTATTCCCTTTGGGAAAACCGGCAATCGGTTCCACATTATCCCAGATCCAGAGCACCGGCACCCCGCGCATTATTTCCAATGCATACCGGCGTCTTTCATTATCATCAAGCGTAAGCCATTGGATGCCCGACTGTTGTAACTCCTGATCGAAAATCTGCCCCAGTTGATCAAGCACGCGCGGCAATGGTTTGTATTGCTCGAAGGATGTAAACAGAACCGGGCCGTTCACACCGCCGGTCAGCCAATACCAGCGGGCAAATTCGGCGGCGGTAGTGGTTTTGCCGCTCCCGGCAAAAGCCTGGAGCAGGACAACAGAATCCTTATCGAAAGCCCTATCAAGCGCCAGGATGGTTTCATCACGCCCAAAGAAGCCGACATCGGGATGCTTAGGAAGGCCGGCATCTACTTCAGAAGGAACTATAGTGGCTGAATCTTCAGATCCAACAATGTCATCAGTCTCGTTTATACTAAAGATTCCCCTAGGAAATAGAGCGATTGGCGCAGCCTCCGATACAATTGGCACACACCAATCCCGAAGAGGAATGGCATTATAGGCTATCTGTCTATTGGGTTTTTTATCGAGATATTTACGTGCCGCTGTGGCAGCCTCGCCAAATTTATAACCTTGCACCAGATGCGAATATAATTCGGCAACATAATTGGCTGCGGTTACAACATAGACATTATGCCGCATGGCGATAACACCGGGAACGCCCTGATCGAGTACTTCCTGCGCCAGTGAGCCATAGGCGCGAACCCGCTCATGGACAGTTTTCGCTACTTCGGAATCGGGTTGTTCCGGTTCCAGATGTATATCTGAGTGGGCAGAGCGGCAGGCATTGAGCACCAGCGCACCCACCCTGGTTTCATAAAGAAGCTTGCCAAGATCGGGCCCATTCACCAGCTCGTAATTCTTCTCCGTCTCCGGATTTTCAAAATACAGATAACCATGAGATCCTTTGCGGGAATCGCTGAATTTTATACTGCTTAAATTGTCGGTGCTGACCTCGTCATCACTTTGATTCAAATCACAATATGTTCCGTGTCCGTCGAAATGTACTATATGATAAGGTTGTCCGTCCTTTTGTGCGGCTCCTAATTTTTTTTCCAATGCTTCGAACGTAGGCGGGCGCAGAACGTCGAGTCGAAAGATTTCACGCCCGGTCTTGCTCAAGCCTCTGATAAGCCGGCTTGCAACAGAGCGGAAAGGAACATCATCCTTAAGTCTTGGGCGACAGATAACCAGCAGAATGCGAATCGGTCCCGATTTTGTTTTCGGGATTTTGGGCTCTTTTATAGCCTGAAATGAAGCACGCACAAAAGCCTTGGTATGAAGCGCCAATGGGCTATTATCCTCGGGATCGCGTATCAATTCCCATGGGATCGCGACAGCATCCTCAACCTCAGTGACAATTTCAATACAAGTGTCTATCAGATCATTGCTTATTTTATTCCAAATTTTGAAAGCATCATCACTGGACTTGAAGACATATTTAAAGAGTTCTTTGCCAATTTCTTCCATGCATTTTTCGATACGTTTGGCTCTTAAGGGAGCTGGGTCATATGGAAATTGCAGGAATTCTTCAAGATACCAGCGGATGTCTTCTAAATCGTGAGGCGATATTTCGAATTCGAATTCACTCAAGGCCTGCCGTATTACGCCGAAGCCCTCAAGGTGTAAGTCTATTTTGAAGCCATTTTTGTCTTTTTTATGCTGACTTAAACGAAGCCTTTTATCGGACATAAGAAATTGCCCTCCAAGAAGATATGAGAGATAATCTCTTAAAGAGAATTCTGATTTTTTTATTTCCGGATTGTCCGGCGGTTTTGTGTTACGGCAAAACCGGCTGATGCAAATCAAACATGCTGCCTGAGATTCCGGTTAGATTGAATATAACAGGCAATTCGTTGACGGACAAGTGGATTTTGGGCATATCAGGCCTTTTATTTCATCAGGGACTTCATTGCCCCACTCCGAATCTTCAATCCTTTGCGGGATTGAAGACAGAGTCGCTAACTTACCGGACTGCTCTATTAAAAGATTGACAAGACCATATACCCGATTATATTTAAAATAAGATATCAAATACACTGATACTGAGGTCCTGCTCTTTCGAGGGACTTTTATATGAGCAGTCTTTTCAGGTAAGGCGTTTCAGATATTTCTTACCGGCCTTTTGGGAAGGGAGTGTATTATGACAACACAGGCAACAGGTCTGTTCCTGCTTATATTCATGCTTGCTCTTTCAGCAGGGGCGGTGAATTTCGATGTCGATGCCTGCCCCATGTGGTCTGATGGCAGTCATATGTCGCTTTCGCATTGTGCTGTTATCAAGATTTCTATGGAGAATAATGACTATGCAAATATTCTGGGAATATCCATGCCGCTGACATTCTATGCCTATGGTGATGTGGGCTCCTGGGAAATCCTGGGCTATGAGGGTTTAAGCGGCTTTGAGGCCGGAAGTTCATGGTGGATTCTTCTAAATGAATTCTGGACCAGGAGAGGGACAGCCTGGGATGGCCAGATTGCCGATACAATCAACTGGTCGGGATCGGGATTGGTTGGTTTTCCTCCTAATCAACCGATGCTGCCAAGATTCAAATTCAGAATACATTTCCCGGATATTACGACCGGAGAGGTTGGCTATTTCTGTGTTGATTCATGCAGTATTCCAAATGCGACTCCTTCAGGAAAATATGACTGGCTTTTTAATGGTCTGCCCGCATCCTTCGGCGGACCATATTGTTTCCGAGTAGAACATCAGCCATGTTTATGTTCTGATGTCAATTCTGACGGTGGTGTCAACCTGCTGGATGTCGTTTATTTGCTCAATTACCTCTACTATGAAGGACCTACATATCAATCCTGTTTTCCGGACTTCACATGTACCGATTGTGCCGTGAATATTCTTGATGTGGTGCATTTGCTTAATTATCTATATAAAGGCGGCCCAAAACCTTATTGCGATTAAGCCGACTTTCCGGACAGATAATAACTCTGAGTCTTATTGTCTTTAGTGCTAGATCACCAAACTTAAGATATTGTTATACATAAGGATAGCTGCTATCTAACCATACTCCTTAATCTTCCGGTCAGTATAGACCAAATAAAACCACTAATCAAAAAATGGGGATTTTTTCCCCAGTTTACTTGCCAAACCGGCGATTTTATAGTACATTATAACTAAGTCTGATTTCTCGATTTAGCAAGGAGTCCCGGTCCGGATGAGGAATCGCCGGCAGTTCTTTGAGATTCGTACGAAGCGGCGACGATCATTGAATCGGGGAATAATGTCCCGATTCGAGAGTCGAGGATGCGATTATGAACAAGCCGGATGATACATATAATAATGAGAGTACCGATACCAGGGCGGCTCATAATCTGATCACCCTGTCGCGCCGTATTCTCAACCTGGCGCACAAGGGTTTTCCGCGCAACGAATATCTCAAGAAGATGACGACGCTTCTGATGGATTTCTGCGACTGCAACTTCATGGAATTGCGGGTGCTGGAGCGCGGAGCATTGTACTGCAGCGGTATTACCGGCGGGAAACACGAGTCATTCTACTTAAAAAGACGCACCACCCGTTTCGATTCTTCTCGCAAAGCGATTCCATGTCTCGATGTCGATACCGACCTGGAAAAAATTTGCGAGGATGTTGTCTCGGGGCTGCATATTGAATCATGCCCGCTATTCACCCCGCGTGGGAGTTTCAGAATCGATAATGTCGCCGATGCGTTCATGATTAACGGCGTCTCACGAACGATTAAGATCGAAAGTCTTTATCAGTCGCTGGCAGTGATACCTATTACTATTGAAGGAATGAAGCAGGGAACGGTCATTCTGAAGTCGGCGGATTCCGGTCACTTCACCATGGAAAAGATGCTTCTTCTTGAAGAAATCTCCGATATTCTCGGGATATCATTCACATATCGCCGGGCGCAGGTCGCTTTGCGTGAGCGTGTCAAGGAATTGACCTGTCAGTACGGAATTGCCAAAGTGGCGGCGCGTCCCGGTATATCGATTGAGGCCATTCTTCAGAATGCCGTAAGACTGCTTCCGCCGGGATGGTTGTATCCTCATTTCGCGGCGGCCCGTATCAGGCTGGATAAGTGGGAATATGTCACGGACGGTTTTAATGAAGGAGTGCAAAAGCAGGCGGCAGATATTTATGCGGACGGCATCAAACGCGGTGTGGTGGAGATCGTGTATCGCCGAAAGATGCCCGATCTGGACGAAGGCCCGTTTATGAAGGAGGAGCGCGACCTGATCAACGCCATCGCCAATGAACTTGCACTGATTGTCGAGCGTAAGGAAGCGGAGGCGGAGAAGTCGCGGCTTCGCGATCAGCTTCGTCATGCCGACCGTCTGGCAACCATCGGTCAGCTTGCGGCCGGTGTGGCGCATGAATTGAATGAGCCGCTGGGGAGCATTCTCGGTTTCGCGCAACTGGCGCGGAAGTCGGAGGGAATCACCGAGCAGGCGGCTCTGGATATCGATAAAATTGAAAAGGCATCGCTGCATGCGCGTGAGATCGTGCGTAAGCTGATGATATTCGCGCGACAGTCAACGCCGCAAAAGGAATCGGTAAATTTAAGCCAGGTGGTCAGGGAAGGTCTGTACTTCCTGACATCCCGCAGCCATAAAGCCGGAATCGAACTGGTTAAAAATCTTGCCGAAGACCTTCCCGAAATCGTAGCGGATCGCGCCCAGATGTATCAGGTGCTGGTCAACCTGGTTGTCAATGCCATCCAGGCCACTCCTGACGGCGGGAAGGTCGCTATTACGACCATGCGCCGCGGCGAGCATGTTTCGCTGATTGTCGAGGACAATGGAGTCGGCATGGAAGAAGAAATTATGAAAAAGATTTTCGTGCCGTTTTTTACGACCAAGGATGTCGATGAAGGGACCGGTCTGGGTTTGTCGGTCGTGCATGGTATTGTGGCGGCCCATGACGGTTTCGTCATTGTCGACAGCGAGCCCGGCAAAGGTTCGCGATTCGAAGTTCGCCTGCCGGTCAACGGTATCAAGAAGAATAATATCAGTGAGGAGGGAAAAAATGCCTAGGGAAAAGGCATCGATACTGGTTGTCGATGATGCCGTTGATACACTGGAAATTTTGCAGCGTAATTTGAGCGCGCAGGGGTACAAAGTATTTACGGCGGGCGGGGTTGCCGAGGCGATACAATTCCTGAATGGTACCGAGGTCGATCTGGTCATCACCGATTTAAAGATGCCAAAGGTCAGCGGTCTTGATCTGGTACGGTATGTCCGTGAAAATTTGCATGACACCGAAGTAATGATGATCACCGGTTTCGCCACGGTCGAGAGCGCTGTCAGAGCCATCAAGATCGGTGCTGAGGAGTATCTGTCAAAACCGTTTACCGATGATGAACTCCTGGCAGCCGTAAAAAAGATCCTTGAAAAACAAAAGGCCCGACGGGCTGCGGAGGGAGAAGAGCTCCCGGAATTGCGCACTCTGGAAGGATTAATCGGCGAGTCGGCCGGTATGCAGAAGATTCAGAAAGCTATCCGGAAAGCGGCCTCGACTTCGGCCACGGTGCTTATAACGGGTGAAAGCGGTACCGGGAAAGAACTGGTGGCGCGGGCCATTCACTATAACAGCCCGAGGGCGTCGGCCCCGTTCGTACCGGTCAACTGCGGCGGGATACCGGAAGGCCTTCTCGAAAGTGAATTATTCGGTCATGTCAAGGGTGCCTTCACCGGCGCCACCGAATCGCGGGCCGGTTTCTTTCAGACAGCCGAAGGGGGCACTATTTTCCTTGATGAAATCAGCGAGACATCGCTATCCATGCAGGTAAAGCTTTTGCGAGTACTGCAGAATCGCGAGGTCAGTATGGTTGGTGACAGCCGTACCAGAAGAGTGGATGTCCGTATCGTGGCGGCCACAAATAAAAACCTGCTGAATCTTGTCAACAAGGGGGCCGTTCGGGAAGATTTATATTTCCGATTGTCGGTCATCACGATTGTGGTGCCGCCGCTGCGCGACCGTGGCGATGATGTTCTATTGCTGGCGCGGCATTTTTCCAATAAATATGCTGATGAGTACGGCAGGAATGCGCCGCATTTTACTGATGAGGTGTTGTCGGCGCTGCAAAGCTACACCTGGCCAGGAAATGTGCGTGAACTTGAGAACCTGATGCATCGTCTGGTCGTTATGACCGATGTAGATACTATCGATGTGTCCGAATTGCCGCCAGCAATGAGATTCTCGGTATCGACCACCATGGGACTGACCCGCCCCTTGGCAGTGGTGGAGCTTGAGTACATCAAGAATGTTCTGGCCAGTGTTTCAGGGAATAAAACAAAAGCAGCCGAAATTCTTGGAATCGACAGGAAAACATTAAGAGAAAAGCTCAAGGATACAAAGTCAGAGTAATCATCGATTCATTCGGTGAATTACTCCCCGCCGGTTCATATCTCCCCAATTTCCCAATATAAAATAGATAATGCATATTATAATCGTTCGATCTGATTAGTCGTCATGATTATAATTTTATAATGTATATTAACCATGTGATAATCATCTTATTTGACATTATATAATGCGATGTGTCTATAATGCAGTTCATGGTATGGCAATCACACTGTGAATCGTGGATGCCTGTCTTAACCTGCTGCCTGACAATATAATATCAAATATTCAGGTGGTTCTGCCATTAAAAGGGATTCTATAATCCATAAACTATAATTAGAAAACGTTTTTGAATGCATGACCAATGTCAATTGACTGCATGTATACCCTGATTGCGGATGCCTTTTCGGTCGATCATGCTCAGATGGCACGCTTCTTGCAAAATACCCCGGTAAAAGACATCATGACGTCGCATTGCGACATCACATAGTATGAACAGGAGGAATGTTCGTGAGTAGCTTACATGCCGACGATGTTAAGGTGGAAATGAACGGTGGGATTTGTATTAATTGTGTCGGTGTCGATACCTGCGCCTACAAAAAAGGCGGGAATACACCGGTAATGTACTGTGAGGAGTTTCGCTATCCGGCGGGCGCCGGCTCAGTCTCGCATCAGCCGATCAGCGATTACAGCAAGTACGTGGTTGAAACAATGGATACCAGTCTCGGGCTTTGCTGCAATTGTGATTCCCGTGAAGCTTGTGTCAGCACCAGAAACCCGAAAAATGTCCTGTATTGCGAGGAATACAATTAAAAGCTTTCAGGATTACCAAGGCTGAATTGGAAGTGCTGTTTTGATATTATCAGAAAATTGGAATTGCCCGGGCCTGACGGACCCGGGCTTTCCATTACTCTCGCGATATAGTCGGCGAGGATAAATAATGAGACCAGATAGCAATACTATCATCACTATTTAAAATCGGGGAGTTTTTCCCCGACGGGACACAATTACCCGCATTTTCTTGTCTTTTATGGACTTAAGACGGATTGAAAAGATGTAAATTAAGGTACACGATGTCGTCTGAAATTGATTGAATAACAACAAGATAGCAAAGCGTGAGGATTGTTTTGTGCGGCGTTATGATGAATTACGGGCTGACCAAAGAGATTGGTACATAAGTTGTTACAATAGCGGTTATATGCGAACGGTAATTCTAAACAGCACGGGTAGAATTAACAAATTGTTCGAATATATAATGATTTGGGACATGTCGGCGCGTTTTCCTCAACTCCTTGCTAATTTTGAGAAAATCAGGCATGTCCCTTTTCATTTTAAAAAATCAAAAGAGGTACGATAAGGAGGGTTCTCTTATGCTCAGCCCTTCCGAAATGCATTCAACCGGCCTTTGTTCCACCTGCAACAATATTAGCACCTGTTTTTTCCGTGCCAAAAGGGGCTTCGACGCTGTTTACTGCGAGACCTTTAACGGTCTATACACACCAACATCCGGCGATAATAGCCGTGATTTAAATACTGCGAATACCGGCAAAGCGGATTCCGAATCAGGCGGCGGGGCAGCTCCCTTGAAGGGGCTTTGTGTCAACTGCGCCGATCGTGACTGCTGTGCTCTTCCCAAACCCGAAGGGGGAGTCTGGCACTGCGAGGAGTACCGTTGAGGCGGGGGATTATTTAGACGAAGCATCTAAACATTAAATAGAGAGGACATTCAACGAAAGGTTGAATAATGGAGCAAGCAGAGTTTGCAGATATTCTGAAAAAAAACAATGGACGTCATGGCGGAATTGTCTCCATCCTTGAACAGGTCCAGGCCAAGTACGGATATCTACCCGAGGAAATTCTGCGTCAAGTGGCGCAGGAGACGGGGCGCTCACTGGTCGACATTTACGGTGTCGCCACATTTTATAAAGCGTTCAGTCTGAAACCCCGGGGAAAACATCTTGTTTCGGTCTGTCTGGGGACTGCCTGCCATGTAAGGGGCGGACCGGCCATTGCCCGGGAACTCGAAAAGAATCTCGGTATCAAAGCCGGTCAGACGACTCCGGATAAAGAATTTACCCTGGAGACGGTCAACTGTCTCGGGGCCTGCGCCCTGGGACCGATTGTTGTCGTAGACGGTCATTACTTCTCGAAGGTGAAGACGTCGATGGTGAGAGACATCCTTTCGCAGGCGCGCAAGGGGCTTGATCTGGTCAGAATCGAGGCCGATCAACGAGTCTTTCCGGTCGAAGTCAGCTGCGCCCGGTGCAATCACAGCCTGATGGATTCTCGCCATCTGATTGACGGTTATCCGGCGATCCGCGTGACGGTTTCATTCGGCAGCAAACACGGTCGCCTGACTATGTCGAGCCTTTATGGCAGCTTTCATGTGGATTCGGAGCATGAGATACCTCCCGACACCATCGTGAATATCTTCTGCCCGCATTGTCATGCCGAGATGATCGGGGGAGCCGGTTGCGCGGAATGCGGAGCACCGATGGTTCCCATGATTGTCCGCGGCGGCGGCATCGTGCAGATATGTTCACGCCGCGGCTGTAAGGGACACATGCTGGATCTCAGCGGCAGCTCAATCGAATGATGAACCGCTATGTGAAAGATCAAGGGAGATTTTAATATGAGGAGAATTTCATCCGTTGGTGAGTTTGCTGAGTTCCGCAAGCGCATAATGAGTGAAAAAGACATTCAGTATGACAGACCCACACTGGTCGTATGTGCCGGGACGGGTGGTCAGGCGAGCGGAGCCAACGACATCATCAGGGTAATAAAACGATATATCATCGAGCGCAATCTTCGTGAGAAAATTACGCTCAGGATAACGGGCTGCCAGGGTTTTTGCGAAATGGATCCGTTTATTCTGGTCCAACCCGGACGGCATCTCTATCCCAAGTTGAGAATGGAAGATGTGCCGAGAGTTATCGAATCGGCACTCGGCGGATTTATCGACGAGCAGTTGATATACAAAGATGCCTCTGCGAAAAAGATCTGCAAGAGCCAGAATGATATTCCTTTTTTCCAGAAGCAGACCCGGACCATACTCGGTAACAACGAAAAACTGGACCCGATCAGAATCTTCGATTATATCGAACAAGGTGGTTATAACGCCCTTGAAAAGGTCCTGACGAAACATGATCCCGAGTGGATTATCAAAGAGGTCAAAGAATCGGGACTTCGCGGACGCGGCGGCGCCGGTTTCCCGACGGGTAAAAAGTGGGAACTGGCGAGAGCTTCCAACAAGGGGCAGGGACGCAAGTACGTCGTCTGCAACGCCGATGAAGGCGACCCCGGTGCCTATATGGATCGTTCCCTTCTGGAAGGGAACCCGCACGCCATTATCGAGGGCATGATTATCGCGGGTATCGCTATCGGGGCGACCCAGGGTTATGTGTATGTCCGCAGCGAGTACCCGCTTGCGATCAAGCACACTTTGATTGCACTGAGGCAGGCGCGCGAGACCGGTCTTCTGGGAGAAAATATTCTCGGAACCGGAATCAATTTCGATATTGAGATTGTCCGCGGCGCAGGCGCCTTTGTCTGCGGCGAGGAAACCGCTCTGATCAAGTCGATCGAAGGTTTCATGGGCGAGCCGAGACAGCGCCCGCCCTACCCGATCGAGAAAGGTATCGGCGGTTATCCGACCTGTATCAACAATGTCGAGACGCTCGCCAATATCCCGGTGATTATCAGTCGCGGCGCGGCCGAATATGCCAGGGTCGGTGTTCCCGGAAATACCGGGACGAAGATCTTCTCGCTCGTCGGCAAGATCAGGAACACCGGTCTGGTCGAGGTGCCGCTCGGTATCAAAGTCCGCGAAGTGGTTTACGATATCGGCGGCGGACCCCTGGGTGAGGCCAAGATAAAGGCGGTGCAGACCGGCGGGCCGTCGGGAGGATGTATCCCGGCGAGCATGTTTGATCTGCCGATCGACTATGACAGTCTGACCAAGGCCGGCTCGATCATGGGTTCCGGCGGTATGATTGTCATGGATGATAATACCTGCATGGTGGATATCGCCAAGTACTTCATGAGTTTCCTTAAAGAGGAATCATGCGGTAAGTGTTTTACCTGCCGCAAGGGAACGCAGAGAATGTACGAAATACTGGATGATATCTCCAAAGGTAAAGGAGGCGTCCAGGCGCTCGACCTGCTCGAAGAACTGGCGCATGTCGTCAAAGATACGACCATGTGCGGTCTGGGGCAGTCGGCCTCCAATCCGGTACTGAGTACGCTGCGTTATTTCCGCGATGAATATCTCGAGCATGTGGTCAATAAGAGATGCCCCGCCGGAGTCTGCAAGGAACTGGTCGGTGCACCATGTCAGGCGACCTGTCCGCTGGGAACCGAAGCCTGGCGCTATGTGGCCCATATCTCGCGCGGCGAATACGAGCAGGCTTACTCCGTTATCCGTGAAGCCAACCCGTTTCCGTCGGTGTGCGCCAGAGTGTGCAACCATCCCTGCGAGGATAAATGCCGGGCCGGGACGAGCGGCGGCGATTCCATCGCCATCCGCGCCCTGAAGCGTTTCGTGACGGACCGGGTCGATCCGTCGGTATATGTACCGGTCAGGAATAAGCTTGCCGATAACAACAGCCCGAAGGTGGCTATTATCGGGGCCGGGCCGGCCGGTTTAACGGCGGCGCATTATCTCTCGCTTAACGGGTACAAGGTAACGGTGTTCGAAGCCGAAGGGAAAGCAGGCGGAATGATGTTCACCGCCATTCCATCATATCGACTTCCGCGCGAAGTCATCGAAAAAGAAATAGAGTCTCTGATAGACAATAATATCGAATTGAAGTGCAATATGTCCTTGGGCAAGGACGTCACCATAGACCGTCTTTTGAATGATGGCTATAAAGCGGTATTCCTGGCCCTGGGCGCTCATAAGAGCAAACCTCTAATGGTCGAAGGTGAGGATGCCGAGGGTGTTTATCCCTCAATTCAATTCCTCCGTGAATTCAACGTTCTTGGAAAGAAACGGGCCAAAGGAGCGGTCGGTGTTATCGGCGGCGGTAACTCGGCGGTCGATGCCGCGCGTGTGGCTGTCCGGCAGGAAGGCGCCAAAGAGGTGACCATTTTCTACCGGCGCACCCGCAAGGAAATGCCCGCCTATGAGGAAGAGATCGAAGCCATGATTCAGGAAGGCGTTCATCTCGAAACCCTCATCACACCGCTGAAGATAATCACCAAGGACGGCCGCCTGGTCGGACTCCAGTGCCAGCGCAACAAGCTGGGTGAGCCCGATGCCAGCGGACGCCGCCGTCCCGTGCCGATCGAGGGAAGCGAGTACATTGTTCCGCTCGATACCTTGATCGTGGCCATCAGTGAAGGCTCGGATATAGACTGCATCTCGGTCGCAAGTTCCATGCAAATCGAGACCGATCCGAAAATAAACGGTGTCAAGGTGGATTATGAGACATTGTGTACCAATCGTCCCGGAGTCTTTGCCGGCGGCGACCTGGTCACCGGACCAAACACAATTGTCGAGGCCATTGCGGCGGGCAAACGGGTGGCGGTGATGATCGATCGCTATATCAAGGGCGAACCGATGAAGCAGCCGCGGACAGTCAGACTGCCGAAAGCGTTTGTTTCGCCGATCGAAGGCAGCGAAGAGCTGGCCGGTACGGAAAGGGTCGATACGCCGAGAGCATCGGTGCAATGGCGCAAGCGCGGCTTTGCCGAGGTCGAGATGTCGCTCTCGCTCGAGGAAGCTACGCGCGAGGCCTGCCGGTGCCTGAGATGCGATCTTGAATTTACCAAAAAGACTGAAGCTGAACCGGAAGAAGAAAAAGTCGCGGCGACGGGAGGTAAGTCATGATTACATTAACCATAAACGGACTCCAGGTTTCCGTCGAAAAAGGTACGACCATTCTGGAAGCGGCCCA
>JBFMFJ010000035.1:0-16054 GCA_040752235.1 Candidatus Zixiibacteriota bacterium
ACCAGGGTCATGATGGTGTTGCCGTTGAGACGCAGTATCTCACGCCCTTTTAGCAGGGAATAAATCCCCCACAACATAAACCCAGTCAGGAACAATCCAAACATGGGAAAATCCCTGGCCATTCCGAGCTTGGAATCGAGGATAAAGAGATAAATAAGCTGGGACAATGTCAAAAAACCCAGAGCAATATAAAGCCGCTCATTTTTCAGATATTTAAATGACAATATCAGGACAATAAGGTAGATGAGGAAAACCGGAATTATCATATAAGCCAGATTGAGAATATCCATGATATGCCGGCTACTGAAAATCCAATAGCCGATATCAGGCAATTTCGCCGAAAGGAAGAGGAGCAGATTGGACAGCGGGAGGTTACCGACAGCCTTAAAATACAGGATGGAAACCGCAGCTATGATAAATACCGCCGCCGATAGTGCCCCGAGAAAATTGCTGAATGATTTTCTCTTTATTAGGGTTTTGAATGTCAGGTAAAGATTGGCTGGAATAAAGGTGATGAATTGAAAATTCAAAATCATCCCGATTATTGCGGTGCCCCAGATCAAATAAATATATTTTCGCTCGCGTGTTCCGCTCAAACGGATATACCAGTAAATTTGGATTATCGCGATCACCAAAAGAATGGTATAATTTTCAATCAGGCCGAAAAAGAATAATGACAGGCCGGAGAAAAGCATCAACAGCAATGCCGTCAATCGGTCGTCATCGGTTTCGAAGATACTTTCTGCGATTTTGAATGAGAAATAGATAAATATTCCGCCGGCGATAAAGGACATTAACTGATAAGCCCACTGCGCGGCGGCGACTTTGGCCATCCCGACCGCTGTCATTGATGAGTAAAGAGCGTAAAAAAGGTACGTATCTCCGAATTCAAACCAGCGAAAGACGGGGATAGTCCTCTGGGCATAATTACCTATTCGGATATAACCGTTTCCAAATAAATGGGCCTCAAATCTGAATATTACAAATATGGCCAGAGCAATGACGATAACAGCCAAACGTCCGATCAGTTTTTTGTCACCCCAGAAATATCGCGCCGTCGCCACCGATACGAAGTGCTCCCGCGGTGCAAAAATAAACAGTGCCATGATACCGGCGGCAACCGGAAACCACAAATAATATAATGCCTTCGGCAGGAAGTTAAGGGCATTGAATCCCCAGTTGAAACGGATCAGAAGCGGTCCGACCGCAGGTATGATCAGAATGACAAAGGCCAGAATAACGATAGTAATATTCAGCGGCCCCGAAAAGGCATCTCGATTAAACGAAAAAAGCCTTTTATCCTCAGTCATCTATATCTCCTGACGTCCTTCAATGGCTCGGGATATGGTCATACCGTCGGCATATTCCAGATCGCTTCCGACCGGCAATCCTCGCGCAATCCTGGTAATTTTTACACCCATCGGCCTGATCAGTTTCGCCAGATATAGAGCGGTGGCCTCGCCCTCCACATTCGGATTGGTGGCAATAATCAATTCTTTTGTGTCGGGTCCCAGTCTTGACAGCAGCTCTTTGATTTTAAGATCGTCCGGGCCTATACCGTCAAGAGGGGAGATGCGCCCGCCGAGAATATGATACAGCCCGCGAAATCCCTCGGCCTTTTCCAGCGCCGCCAGGTCGGAGGCCTGCTCTACCACGCATATGATGTCCCGGCTTCGCTCGGAATCACTGCATATGTGACAGGGATCATGCTCGGAGATATTGAAGCAGATCGAACAGAAACCAACCTTCTCCTTTACATCGCTTATGGCTTCAGCCAGTTCGTTCGCCTCTTCCTTGGATATTTTCAGGATATGAAAGGCCAGCCGTGAGGCCGACTTACGGCCGATTCCGGGAAGCCGGGCCAGCAGGTTAATTAACCTTTCAACCGATTCCGCTGATTTAAACATGATCGGATCAGAACGGCAGATTCATTCCGGGAATGTTGAGTCCGCCGGTCAATGCCGACATCCGCTCCGCCTGCAGTTCCTGGGCTTTCTGGCGGGCCTGATTAACCGCGGCAACGATTAAGTCCTGAAGCATTTCGACGTCTTCCGGGTCAACCACTTCCGGATCGATTTTTATTTCGAGCAGATCCTGCTTGCCGTTGACCACCGCTTTGACCATGCCGCCGCCGGCGGTCCCGTCAACCTGGGTCTCTTCCAATTCCGCCTGAATCTGTTCCATCTGGGCCTGCATTTTCTGGATCTGCTTCATCATATTGCCAAGATTGCCTTTGTTCATATCTCAAAAACTCCTTGTTATTAATCTTCTATTTTTTTTCTTTCCACCACTTCGCCGTCGAATCGCTCAACAATATTACGAAGCTTTTCATCTTCGGCAAGCAATTTTTCCGTATCCAGTTTTTCCGGTTTAGGCGCGGCTTTCGGGGCAGTGTCATTTTTCTTGTTTAAATCGACTTCGAATCTCACCTTGAGATTGGTTTTGAAGAAATCTCTCAGGCTGTCGGATATAATCGTCAGGTAATGAGGCTTTTCCACGACCTGTTTGGAAGTCCCGCCGGCATTGTGAAAAACCGCCGTTATGACATTATCCCTGACTTCCCTGATTTCCGCCATAGCCAGGAGTGCCGCCAGCATGGGATTGCCCCGCTTCAGGGTTTCGATATAATTCGGCCAGCTGGTCTGTACCATCGGCAGGTTTATCGCTCTCACTTCGCCCGGAATAGCGACAGGCTCCGGAATCGGTGATGATTCGGATTCCCGTTCCGGTGCGGTGTGAACAGGAGATGGTTTGGGTACCTTTGGAGTCCCGAAGAGATCGTCCGCCGCTTCCGACTCTTCTTCAACCTCCTCGCCTTCGGAGAGATGTGCCAGAATATCCTCGAACAGTACCGTGGATTCCATTGTGGCCAGCTTAAGGGTATTGGTTTCCAGAAGCAATCGGGGATCGATTCCGCTCTTCAGATCGACCGTCATATCGGTAATTATTTTTATCATACGCAGCAGGTCGCCGGAAGTGAAATAATCAACCTGTTTCCGAAATGACTCCATCTCCGATTCCGACAATTCCAGCAATTTTTCCGGTTCAGTCGAATTCTGGAGAATCAGAAGATGTCTGAAATGATCGGCCAAACCCTGGCAGAATTCGGGAATCTCAACCCCGGAATCGACCAGCTTTTTTATCATTCCGAGCGCCGATGAGGCATCCTTGGCGGCGATGGCGGCGATGTAATCGAAATAGAACTGCCGGTCAATCAGACCGAGGGCCTCGATCACACTCTGCGCCGTAATTTCTTCTCCTGCGAACGCCGACATCTGATCCAGCAGCGACATACCGTCGCGAACCGAGCCGTCCGCTTTGCGGGCTATCATATACAGGGCGGCGTCGTCAATTTCTATTTTTTCTGAATCGGCGATTTTCTTGAGGTGCTCGCTTAAATTGCCTACCGAGACGCGATGGAAATCATATCTCTGCGTCCGGGAACGGATAGTTTCCGGAACCTTAAAAGGCTCGGTGGTGGCAAATATGAAGACCACATGAGGCGGGGGCTCCTCCAGCGTTTTTAACAGGGCATCGAAAGCGGATCCGGAAAGCCGATGAACTTCATCGATAATATAAATTCTCTTTTTACCTGAGGTCGGCAGGTATCTGACATTCTCCCGAAGGGTGCGGATGTCATCGACACCGGTATTCGAGGCGGCGTCGATCTCAAGCACATCGAGCGATGAACTGGCGATTATCTCTTTGCACGAGGGGCAATTGTCGCAGGGTGTCGGCGTCGGGCCATTTACGCAGTTCAGCGCCTTGGCCAGAATTCGCGCCGTTGTGGTCTTGCCGGTGCCGCGGGGACCGGTGAAGAGATATCCCGATGAAATCCGGCCCGAACCGAGGGCATTTTTCAGGGTTCGGGTCACATGCTCCTGGGCGACAATTTCATCGAATTGCTGCGGCCTGTATTTTCTGGCCAGAACCTGATATGACATTGGAATTTCTTTGTTTTTTTATTTTGGTGTGCACCCACCGTTGTCCCTCCGCCGGAAGGTTTCCAAGGCAGCCGGCTCCGACCAGGCTGCCCCGCAACACATACCGATCATCGCCTACCGTTGCTACCTTCCGGTCCTGGCGGGGTTCGGCGCGTCCATATTGTACAGGACCCGGCCATCATCACTGCTTGCCTCTTCCGCACAGCCGGCGGGATAAGCCGCAGGTGGGGATTCAATCCCGGTATAGCGGATTCCGGGTAACAGGGCACCGCTAACTCCCCATCTAGCACACCGAAATCCCTCATATATATTTTATTGGACCAGAGCGGGATCGAACCGCCGACCCCCACGTTGCGAACGTGGTGCTCTCCCAGCTGAGCTACTGGCCCAATTCCTTTGCCAATCCATTCCGAATATTTCAGCCATTCGGTCTGTCTTAGAGCCCTTTAATAAACGAAAAATATCCAGAAAATCAAGTCCTTTTGGAAAGAATCAAAAGTAATGTGATTACGAAAAAAATATCGAAGGGTAATTCGGGAGTCCAAATATCTTTATTCTCTTTCAATAACTTAGAAAAAACATTTACAGGTTTATAATGTCAGCATCTTGACATTGCGGTTTTCTTCATATAAATTTGCGCAATCAATTTCCTGGAGGGACCTAATGTACAAAAGATTCATTTCTCAGTTATTGTTCATTTTTGTTCTATTATTTTTCCAACTGGCAGCCGTCAATGCCTTTGCCTATGAAAAGGGCACTATTGTGACCAAAGACGGGCAGAGATACGAGAATGTTACTTACGATATTCTCGAGGCTTACAAAATCATTAAATTTAAACTCGGTGAGGCAGATAAAAACATCAGTTTTGCCAATGTCGAGGCGATTTACGATGCCGATGGAACCGATGTCACGGCATCCGTCTTAGGCGGTTATTACAAACCGCAAAAGGAAACCTGGAAGTCCGATTCCGATCCGGTAGTTAGAGAAGGCAGGCGCGCCAAATTTACTGTCGGATGGCGACTGGGAGCAAACTACAGCATTCCGGTTTCCGACTATTATGAAGGGATTGAACCGGGGATAGGTTTCGATGGGGATATGTTAATCGGCATCAGTCGCAACTTCAGTATGCGTCTCCAGATATCCAAATCGGGTATGAAAGTCGAGGACGATTTTCATATGCTGTATACGGACTATGACTATACGATATTGAAGGAGGATTATGATATAACCACGATACGTTATATGCTTTGCTTCCAGTATAATAGTGTTCAGGGAGAAATAGATCGCGGCAAAACCATGTTTTATTCTTATTCCGGACTGGGTGCGGTGAGTCAAAAGGTCAAACCGGACGTGCTGGTGCGGGATAATTATACTGATATCCTGTACTATGCAAACGAACCTGTGACTGAAACCAAGTTTGCCATGAACGTAGGCTTTGGCGCAACCGCCTTCCTTTCTAAAACGGCCGGTATCGATTTTTCGATTAATATCGATGAGGTTTTCGTGGGGAGTTACGCCTATGGTCAATCGGGCCTTGCCTTTATAATAGACCTGAAAGTCGGACTGGTTGTCCTGCTGCATTGATAATTAAACAATCCAATTGGAGTTAATATGTCAAAGTCCTCATCAATTTTGTTGGGCATTTTTGCCCTGGCTGTTTTGGCCTTAGGGGGATGCACCAAACCTTATATTATCACCGAAGAACTTGCCGGACCGCTGACCCCCGACGCGTCCTGCTCCATTGGGGCCATCACCGATGAACTCCCATCAGATTTCGATCTGGAAGATAAGCCTACCATTGAGACAATTGAAACCTTCAAATCTCATCTCTACAACGAACTTGAAGATCAGAAAATTTTCTCGGTTATGCGGGAGGGACTTGCCAATGCCAAATATGAGGTAACCGGGAACATTCTCGATTATAAAAAAGGCAGTGGCTTTATACGTTTTCTCGTCGGCTTCGGCGCTGGTTCGGCACAGGTTGTCGTTTCCCTCAAGCTTGTCGATTTGGATACTCAGGAGACCGTCTTCGGAGGTAATTTCACCGGGGCCGTCTCAAGCTGGGCCGAGGGTGGTGAGGTGATGTTCAAGCGAGTGGCCAAAGACTTTGCCAAGCAGTTGAAAAAACAACTCGAGCAACTCGAAAAGAAGAAGGCCAAGGATAATGTCCATCAGGCTCCTGGTGCCTGATAGGATCGCGAAAAATCGTCGAAAATAATTTTTTTATTTTGAAAAAGGTCTTTGGGTCGTCCGATGGTTCTTCGCCGATTCCAGCTTTATTGGTTGCTTTTTGAAAGGTTGATTTAGAAGCTTCGGCGTCTTTTGAATTATACCGATTTTGATGATTATTTACCGTCTGTTATTGGATATTCGGCTATAAGTTATTCCCTCGGAAAAGATTTATAATATTTCGGACCGGCGTATTTTCATAAATCCCTTGACAACTTGACATATTAATCGTCAATATTAAGTAAGAAATTGTATTTTGGCTGCTTGTCCGGAAAGGAAAGGTCGAAGGAGATAATCAATATGAAGTTTAGAATACTGATTTTGGCATTATCAATATGCGGTGCGGCATTCATTTCTTTTTATAGCTGCACCGATGATCCCAAGGCCAGCCCCGTTGGTATTGATGAGGCTGCCCAGAAAGTCCTTTCCGAAATCCTTAATAATGACCTCGATAACCTGGCCCTTTACAGAAACCCCGTAAAAATGGAGGCCGGGATCGAAATCGGACATTATACTGATCCTCAGCCGGATGAACTATACAAAGTAACCGAACCCAGTTGGTTCTTTTTTATCGATGATAATCCCGGAATGGACTGGGCACATCCGTGCCGCTATATTTTGGTGCCCTACAGCGGTGATAAACCGCGTGTTATAGAAGAACAGTGGCGGCCGGATATTTACGATGCCCTGGAAAAATACTATAATCTTGATGCAGCCATACAGACTTTTATATCGACGGTGTTATTCGACAGTCTGGCCCTGAAGGATTTGTACTATTCATCGCATATACTGCCGAAAAATACCAGAATTACAGAGCCATCGGATACCGGTATCGTTGTAGAAGATTTTAGCTGGTTCCTTTTTATTGATGATGATCCGGAAGCCTTTTATGCTCATCCCTGCCGCTATGTCCTGGTGACATTATGGGGCGGCGAGATATCAATATTCGATGAGCAATGGCCGCCAGATATGGCCCTGGAGCTGTATGTCGGCCCGTAAGTGAGATTTGGTTCAATTGGGAAATGAACATAAGAAAAAAACCACAGGGTGGTTTTCAGTTATTTTTCTCTAACCCGGATTTATATATCTCCTTGACTATTCCAAGCTGAGTTTTTATATTTTCTGCGGTTGATTCAGAGAAAATTACCAATAGCATGTGTTGGCTAAATCCATAATTATTTTGGGAGTCGGCTATGTCAAAAATATTTTTGGGTGTCAGATCAATTATATTTTTTATTTTTTCTATAATAACTCTTAATGGTAATCCCGCTCATTCGCAATTTGATAATTATTATCCCTTATTGGGGCCGGATAATAATGTAACATATTATAACTACCCGCGTGCCAATGCCATGGGCGGATGTGCCATCAATCTCGTGGATGAACAATCAGGATTTGTCAATCCGGCCTCACTGGGTTTTTTCCACATGAGCAGAAACCTCTCATTTTTCATCTCGGATAATGCCATGAATGATAATGCCAGGATTGAAATTTCCGACGATGATTGGAAATTCCGATCTTTGGGTTTCAGCGGAGGTATAAATTTCCACAAACATGCCCGCGATTCCAATAAAGTATATACATATTGTATCAGCGCCGGATACTATGATAATAAACTGGATTTTGGCTGGATGCTTTTTAGTAATTCATATGGGGATACCTGGTGGGTCAATTGGGTTGACAGAACCAAGTCATATTCAGTGTCAATTGCAGCGGATGTTGGAATAAGAATCGGCCTGGGATATAATTTTACGAAATATAATCGAGCTGAAACTACAATGGATAATCCGGGATATGATCTCCTGAAAACAGATGGACACAGTTTGGGTTTGCTTGTCGAGTTGCCGATATTTGATATCTGGCGGAATCAGCCCGGCACCACATCTGCGTCCGGATTTAAATATTCATTAACGCCTTCTTTCGCCTATGTGACTTCAACCATCGATGAGGATGAATTTTTTAACTACTATTTGCCCGATGTCAAGCAAATCGGCTTTTCCATTTATTTTGATATGAAGACAAGCAAAATGATACTGTTTTCCATCAGACCATCCTATCTATTTCAGAAGCCTTCCTATAATCTCCCTCATGAAACATCTCAGGATGTCGAGTGGATTGATAAGTATGGTGTGGAAATTGGAACGCTCGGCGTGGGTTATTTCCGAATAGGCAAGTGGACATCTATGGAAAAGAGCCCCGGCTCAATTGGATTCGGAATTTCATTGACCGAATTAAAAAACCTGATACTGAAAAATAGGAAGATTCATACCGGGTACGGATTTATAAATACAATTACGAATAATCTTAATCTTACTGTCGATTATGCCAAAGCCTATGGGACCAACTTTGGCGAGACCGATCAACTCGTGCTCAGACTGTCCATTTAAGGTAATTGGATTCCAATTTGATATAAAAAAGCCCCGAAAGATTGTTTCCACGGGGCTTTTGCTGTTATTGCCTAGAGGCGAACCGAGTCCTCTATTCAAGGGCTCGTCGGGCTCTATATTTTAACATGCCACATTATTCGCCCGATGTCAATCAATTTTGTTATATTTTTTTGATTGAAATTTCATCGAAATTTGAGGTTTGACAGTAGTATAATGAGAAAGTATATTAAAAGTTTATGTTAATGTAGCATTTGACAGGTAGGAAAGGAAAAAGGAAAATGAAGTATTTTGTCATTCTGCTGATGTCTGTTGCCTTCGCGTTTTCTCTGGTTTTGGCCGGCGACGAGCAACCGACAGAGAACAAGGGGGAGAAGAAGGTGGAAAAAAGCGCATATACCAAGAGACAAGCCGACAATCCGGAAATTGCCATTGAAACCGACTATGGAACCATGAAACTTGAACTCTATCGTGATGTGGCCCCGACTCATGTCGATTCCATGCTGGCCCGGATTAAAGAAGGCTTTTATGATGGTTTAATCTTCCACAGAGTTATAGATGGTTTTATGATTCAGGGCGGCGATCCCAAAGGTAACGGCACCGGCGGTCCCGGCTATACTCTTCCGGCCGAATTCAGCAAGGTCAAGCATATCGAGGGCACATTGTCCATGGCCCGCAGCCAGAATCCTAATTCAGCCGGTTCACAGTTCTTCATCTGCCTGGCCGCGACCCCCCATCTGGATGGTCAATATACCGTGTTTGGACAACTTATGGAAGGATTTGATACTTTGCATAAGATCGGAAAAGTCCAGACCGGCGCTATGGATCGGCCTTTGAAGGATGTCGTAATGAGAAAATTGACTATCTTGAAAGATATCCCCAAAGCCGAGGGAAAGTAGTCTCGTTTTTGACATAAAAAGCCGGCAATAGCTGTATATAAAGGAACACGGGGCCTCCGGCCCCGTTTATTTAAACAGATGAAAAAACGCCTTGTCATACTGGGATCTTCCGGCTCAATAGGTAAATCCGCCCTTGATGTGGTGGACAAAAATGACGACAGAATCGAGGTCATCGGCCTTTCGGCTCATACTAATATAGAATTGTTGAGGAGTCAGATCGACAGATTCAGACCCAAATTTGTCGCCATTACTGATCCCGATGTCCATAACAAATTTAAAAACTCAATGCCACCCGGCGATATTAAGCTGCTTGATATTGAATCCGGAGTGGAAGAGCTTGCCGGTCTTGAAGAGGCCGATATTATCCTCAATGCCGTTGTGGGAGCTGCCGGTTTAAAAGCCTCGCTGGTGGCGGTTTCGGCCGCTAAACGACTGGCCCTGGCCAATAAGGAATCAATGGTTATCGGCGGGCCCCTGATAAATGAAGCAGCTGAGCGGACCGGGGCGGAAATCATCCCGGTCGATTCCGAACACTCCGCCATCTGGCAGTCCCTCTTTTCCGGCCAGAGGCGGGAAGTCAAAAGAATCATTTTGACCGGCTCGGGAGGCCCTTTTCGGGATCTGCCGTTGGCCGATTTCGGCAAAATCACCCGGGAGCAGGCCCTGAACCACCCAACCTGGAAAATGGGGCCAAAAATTACGATTGATTCGGCCACCATGATGAATAAAGGGCTGGAAATTCTGGAGGCGATGCATTTGTTTCGGGTCCCGGTGGATAAAATTGAAGTCGTCATTCATCCCCAATCGGTGGTCCACTCCATGGTGGAATTCATAGATTCCTCGATAATAGCCCAGCTTTCAAGTCCCGATATGCGGCTGCCCATTGCCTATGCCTTATTTTTTCCTGAACGAGTCGCCGGCAATTACGGTTATATAGAATTGACGAATGTTGGAACGCTAAATTTTTATAGACCGGATTATGAAAAATTTGTATTACTTAAATTGGCATTTAAAGTTGCCCAAATGGGTGGGACAGCTCCGGCTGTTTATAATGCAGCCAATGAGGTGGCCGTGTCGGCCTTTTTAGAAGGGGCTATTGAATTTCGGGCAATACCCGATATAATAATAAATGCGGTCGAGATGCATAAATCTGTCGATAATCCGGATTTTGAGGACATTTTGGAGGCTGATCGATGGGCGCGCAAGACCGCACTGGAAATGATGAGGTGATATTTTGATTACTGCACTGGCGACGATATTTGTTTTGGGTGTTTTAATATTTTTCCATGAATTGGGGCATTTCCTGGTTGCCAAAAAATCGGGCATCAGGGTGGATAAGTTTTCGCTTGGTTTTCCGCCGACGATTTTGTCGAAAAAGTGGGGAGAGACCGAATATGCCATCGGGGCCATACCGCTCGGCGGTTATGTAAAGATGGCCGGTGAAAATCCTGATGAGGAAGCCAGCGGTGAACCCTGGGAATTTATGTCCAAGCCGGTCTGGAAAAGGTTTATGGTAATATTTGCCGGGCCTTTTATGAATTTTGCCCTGGCGGTTCTGGTGCTGGCAGGAGTCTACTCCATCAGAGGCGAGGCCGTTGATAATACTGTTATCGTCAGGGAAGTTGATGAAACGGGACCCGCAGCAGCCGCCGGCATTATGCCCGGTGACAGAATCGTCGAAATCGACGGCATTGCCGTCAGGTCGTTTCGCCACATGGCCGATTCCATCATTTATCCCAAAATTGAGCAGCCGGTTACTATCACCTGGGAAAGAGAGGGCCAGCTCTTTACTAAAACCATGACCACAATAAAAAGCTGGGTACAGACCGCTTCCGGTGATTCGGTTCAGATCGGACTGATCGGCATAAATCCGCAGGTCATATATTCCCGCATGAATATCATTTCAGCCTTTGGAGAAGGTTTGAGACAATCGGTATTTTATGTCAAAATGGTTTTTGGATTTGTCTATGATCTGATTACCCGGCGTGTCGATCCATCGGGAATCGGCGGGCCGATTTTTATCAGTCAGCTGGCCGGTCAGACCGCCCGTTCGGGATTTGATGTGTTGCTGGAATTCATGGCCCTGCTCTCGGTTAATCTGGCGGTTTTGAATGTCCTGCCGATTCCGGTCCTTGACGGCGGCCACATGCTGTTTCTTCTCGTCGAAAAATTGAAGGGAAAACCGCTGTCGATTAAGGCCCGACTGGTGGCTCAGCAGGTCGGTCTCGCTTTTATGCTGATCCTGATAGTTTTTGTAACTTTTAATGATATATTCCGTTTACGTTAGGTGTATAAGCTTGAAAAGAGGTATAAATGTCCAAAAGCGTTTTTGACATAATCTGGGAAAATGTAAAGTCTTTACTGATCGCGGTCGTTCTGGCGGTGATTATCAAAACCTCGATTGTGGAGGCTTATAAGATACCATCGGCCTCAATGGAAGATACTCTTATGATAGGGGACTTCCTGATCGCCAATAAATTTAAATACGGCGCCAGACTACCGCTGGTCAACTGGAGGCTGCCGGCTTTCAGTGATCCGCAACAGCGGGATGTCGTTATATTTAAATGGCCCGGCGATGGTGTTACCAATTATATCAAACGCTGCGTTGCCGTGGGGGGACAGACGGTCGAAATCAAAGATAAAGTCTTATATGTTGACGGGGAGGTTTTCTCCAATCCTCCACATGCCAAATTTACCAAACCATTGATTCCCGGACCGCCGAGAGATAATTTCGGGCCTTTTGTTGTCCCAAGAGATTGCTTTTTTATGATGGGGGATAATCGCGATAACTCCTATGACTCCCGTTTCTGGGGAGTTGTCCACAAGGATCTGATTTTGGGTGAAGCCATGTTTATTCATTGGTCATGGCAGCCTGATGATAATTCACCCCGAGTTTCAGTGTCCGATCCATTATCTGTCCCAAGATTATTTCTATACAACGTCGTTCATTTCCCGGAACGCGTTCAATGGAACAGGCTTCTGAATGTAATCAATTAAGATTATAATTAAATTAAATAATAGGGCGGGGATTTCTCCGCCCTTTATTTTTTCCTGATGTTTACATGTTCCAAGATCTTTGCCTGACTGGCTATCTTATGACAGTCTATGGAAACGTTTTCGTGAATGAAAATGACAATTTTTGTATATTGTTGTCCGGAGTTGTCGTGAGGAAATCAGGAGGTAAAGAACCCGGACATGATGAAAAGGATCCAGGACCTCACACATTTACTTTCCTTCAAAATCCGGGTCTTTACCTGCGATAATTTGTATAAATGCCGGAAAACTTGTCATGACAAAAAATCCGATATTCAAAAAAACATTGATAAATACTGAGTCAGAAAATCTAAATTTATTGACGCCTCAATTCAAAAGTACGAATGAACTGCAAAAGATTCTTAGAGACAGTCCTGGATCGAGATCAATAAAATAATAATAAAATAGGGCTTTTTTGTCAAGAATGAACTGGTCCGTGCGGTAGCTGTTAGAGGGCCAAAACCTTATGAATGCTTTATTCTTTTTTGTTCAATATGGAGGCCCGTCGGCGATAAGTTCCCCATGCAAGCAGGATGATGATTAGCCATAATGATAAGAACGCAAAAGGACTTAACGATGGCACCGCGTGGCTGGCCGCCACCGAGATAGAGGCTGTCATGGAGGGGTGGAAGCTGCAATGATATGGAAATTCCCCGGTTGAATCGAAAGTGCGGGCATATGATTGGCCCGGTGACAGGGAGCCCGAATCCCAGATTCCGTTGTCGGACGTAGTTGTATGCGGCAGAGAATGGTTATTTGTCCAGCGTACAGTTGTCCCGGAATTTATCGTCAGTGAAGCCGGGCTGAAATTAAGGCCGGGTATACTTACATCCACTGTGTCAGCAGACACCTGTCCACCATAAAACATAACCATAGCTGTCAGCAGGATTGAAAGAAGGAAAGTGTTGCGTTTCGAAAAAAGTGCCATTAGTGTCCCCTTTGTAAATTCCTATTGACTGGTTCGCGGCTCCGATCAGTGGGCTAAAGTTGCCCACGTGTGCATATTAAAACATATATGCCTAATACGACAAAATTGACCTATTTAGTTGGATATTAAACGAATTATTTAGATTTTGTCAAGGCGGAAATATTTCTCTTCAGCCCTTTTAAGCCGGGTCTGAAGATAGGGCTGCGTTTATACTTTTGGGCAAATTGGCTGTCCGATAATCTGATTACTTCGCCGGTCTCCACCAGACCGGTGCCTTCCAGCCGTGAAAATGCCCGTTCCGTATTCGGTTTCTGAAAGCGGTTAAAAGGACAAACCGAAATACAAATGTCACAGCCAAAAACCCAGTTCTGCATCTTTTCGGTCATATCATCATGAATCTTTTTCGATTTAGCTTCGATAGTCCAGTAACTGGTACATTTCACGGCGTTGAGCATATAGGGAGTCTTAATGGCCCCGGTCGGGCAAGCCTCGATACAGGCGGTGCATTTGCCGCAGTGGTCGCTATGCATTTTATCATAGGAATCGATTGGCGCATCGATTACAAGACTGCCGATAACAAACCAGTTGCCGTATTCCTTTGACACGATATTACTGTGTTTGCCCTGCCAGCCCAGTCCGGCTTTCTGTGCCCAGTATTTATCCATAAAGGGGGCGGTATCGACACAAGTCCTCGCCTTAAGATCGGGAATGCTTTTTCTCAGGGCGGTTCTTAAATGATTCAGCATCTTTCGAAGAATATCATGATAATCCAATCCCCAGGCATAACGCGCGACCTTGAATGGCGTTTGCATAGCCGCCATATCCTCGATAGCGGGGTAATAGTTTTTGCCGATGACAATGATGGATTGAGCGCCGGGGAGAAGCAGGCCGGGATCGAAGCGCTGTTCCTTATATTTTGACAGGTATGACATATCGCCGGCATGGCCGGCATCGAGCCATTCGACAAATCGCCGGGGATTTGCGACCGGCTCGGCTTTGGCGATTCCGACCGTATCGGCGCCAAGCCGTATGGCAAGCGCCTTAACCTCATTCGCATTCAATATCATGTCATGATTCATCTTAGACCAATTATAATGATAATAAATATATAAACAAGATGCTTCTATATGCGCGGTTGCAATTCTCTCGAAGACAGCAATAAGGCTATATGATTGAATTAATTGTACGATAATAACATCCCCTTTCAGGACTAAACAAGGGCTGTCCAATAATCGGACAATGCTCAATAATTAGACGATTCCCAAGTCTCTTTTTTGACCATGCCGTTTTCGCATATTCCCATATCTCCAAGCAGTCCAGGCGATTATGAATAGACCGCGGTTGGGCATACTATTTGATCTTTCCTGATGTCCGACTACATGCGTTTAGGGCAAGTTGAAGAGAATTTATATGAAGGGGTTAGTTGTGATCAAATCTAATGGGTTACTGCGGCTTATTACGGCTGCTTTTGTTTTTTGTGTATACCTTGGATTTGCCGGATCCGCCTCTGCCGCGCAGGAGCCATTGACCGCTCCCGCAGCGACACCCACCTCGGTCACTCTAAACTGGACCGCGCCGGGTGATGACGGCAGCAGCGGAACCGCCTCTCAGTATGACATCCGTTACTCCCTGAGTACTATTACCGATGCCAACTGGGGCAGTGCAACTCAGGTGACCGGCGAGCCGACACCTCAGCTGGCCGGTACCGCCGAGACTTTTGAAGTTACCGGCTTGACGCCGGGAACGACCTATTATTTTGCCATCAAGGCTGCTGACGAGGTTCCCAACTGGTCAACCTTGTCGAATGTTGTCGCCAAAGCGACCGAACCGGAGAACACGCCGCCGGCCGCGATTGCCGATCTTATTACCCTCAATCCGACCACCGGAAGTATCGCTCTCCGCTGGACGGCGCCGGGTGATGACGGCAGTACCGGAACAGCGGCACAGTATGATATCAGATATGCCACATCCTCGGCAGTGATCGCCGCCTGGGATGCGGCCATTCAGGTCAGCGGCGAACCGTCGCCGCAAGCCGCCGGGACGGTGCAGAATTTCACCGTATCCGGTCTTAATCCCAATACCACCTATTATTTCGCCATCAAAACCGCCGACGAGGTACCGAACTGGTCGAGTATTTCCAATATTGCCAACGGCATTACTTCGGAATTACCGACCACGCCGCCGGCACCGCTTCTGGTCAGCCCGGCCAACGGTGCCACCGATTTGAGCCAGCCGGTCTATGTTGACTGGTCGGACGTAACCGGCGCCGACCTCTATGAACTGCAGGTGGATAGTAATGTCTCATTCGGTTCATTGGTCTGCGACTCAACCATGACCGCCACCAATTGTAATGTGGCGGGCTTGCAGGGCGGCGATACATATTACTGGCGCGTTCGCGCGCATAACAATGTCGGCTGGGGCGACTGGAGTTCCGTCAGAAACTTCAGCGTGGTTTGCCCGGTTCCGGCGGTGCCGGTTCTGGCAAGCCCGAATAATAATGCCGACAATCTGACAATGCCGGTGACGGTGAGCTGGGCGGCGGTCAGCGGGGCGACCAATTATCATCTACAGGTCGATGATGCCTCCAACTTCTCGAGCCCGATCACCAATCTGACCATGTCGGGCACCACCTACAAT